>ONYS01000136.1 GCA_900322095.1 uncultured Prevotella sp. | reverse complement strand
AGGGGATAAGGGATATACCCTTCTTTTTCTATAGATGTATTACCGTCTTTGGTTAGGCAGCGGCATCCGCCCGCCACGGACAATCCCCCTTGGGCCAGATTATGAGCTTCGGTTCCGTCCTTGACCAGAACATGCAGGAGGTGGAGGTGTCGGCCACTTCGCTCAACCAGCTGATTACGGCCATGTTCAAGGAGCCGGCAAAATTCGCACAGCTCGCAGGCGTGGACGTGAAGAAGTTCACGACCATGCTGAAGACCGATGCCAACCAAGCCCTGCTCCAGTTCTTTGCCACGATGAAGGGGAAGGGCGGATTTGATAAGCTCGCTCCTATGTTCGACGAGATGGGACTTAGCGGAAGCCGTGCCGTGCAGGTGTTGTCGGTATTGGCCAATAAGCTCGGTGATGTGGTGACCGCAGAGAACACGGCAAATGCGGCATACGCATCCGGGAAGTCGGTGATGGATGAGTTTAACCGTGCCAACGAGAGCGCACAGGCACAGCTGGACAAGGCAAAGAAACACTTCCAGGATCTGAGCATAGAGCTCGGCGAGCAGCTCATGCCAGTGGTGAAATATACCATCACGGGGGCATCGGCACTCGTACACGCCCTCGCTGTCATTGTACCATGGTTGAAGAATAACATCGGTCTGATTGCAAAGCTGGCCATTGTCATAGGCTCATACTCTGTGGCCACAAAGATAGCAGCCAACTGGACGAAGATCATGACCGTATGGCAGGCACGCAAGACCATCCTCGACAAAGCGGAAGTGGCATGGAACAAAGCCAAAACCATTGCCATCGGACTGTATACGCTGGCCGTAGGCGCCCTGCAGAAGGACACTGTGGCGCTGACAGTAGCACAGACAGAGCTTAATGCAGTGACCAAGGCCAATCCATGGGGATTGTTGGCCTCGGTACTTGCAACGGTAGCCGTCGGCATCGTTAGCCTGATTGGATATTTCAGCGACCTGAGCAAGGAACAGAAGGAGTCGGCTAAGACGGCAAATCTGTATCTGCAGAAGAAGCAGGCTATGGCGGAAATAAATAAGCAGGCCAATGAGGATACGGCGGAAGAGATTACGAAGCTGAGACAGCTGGAACGTATCGTCGAAGACAATAACCTCAAACTGGAGGACCGTCAGAGAGCTCTCGCACAACTGAAAAAGATGGTGCCGTCGTACCATGGCACTCTCACCAGCGAGGGCAAGCTCATCAACAACAATGTGTCCGCGCTCCAGGCATATTGCAACAACCTCATAGCAGCGGCAAGGGCTCAGGCGGCATTCAACAAGATGGTGGCATTGCAAAGCAATACGATGAACCATCAGACTTTATTGAAGGCCCGCCAGGGTAACATGCAGTTCTATCAGCAGCAGATGGCTGCCAACGGTTTCAATGATGAGACCGACCAGATCATGGGTTCTACATTCCGAGGACAATATTGGATCAGACGTAGGAACAAGAATGGTACTATATCAGATATCGACATCACCAAGAAACAATATGAGCAAATTAAAAACGCTCAGGAGATGGTGGCATGGAATAAGACCCGCATCAGTCAGGAGCAGGCCATCATCACAAACAACACTACCATATCCAACGAACTGCAAAAGCAGGTGAAGGCGAACTCGAAGCTGTTGGATGTACAGGGAGGAACGACGGTTAAGGAGCCAAAAGGCAGGACATCGACGTATGTAGACCCTAAGGTAACCAAGGCACATCAGACGGCCGCTGCCAAAGCTGAGCGTGAGCAGCGGCAAAGACAGCGTGCCGCTGAGAAGGCACGCAAGGAGGCCTTAAAGAAAGAAGTTGATGAGGTCAAGGCGAACTACTCCGAACAGCTTGCTATCGCCATGACAGCCTACTCGAAAGGTGACATCGCTTACTCTGACTATATCAAGACAAGGCATGATGCAGCGGTCAAGTACTATGACAAGTTGGGAGTCATATATGGGAAGGACTCCGAAGAATACAAGAAACTGCTCGACGACCGCGCTAAGGCTGACCAGGATTATCAAGACCAGCTGAACGATATCAAGCGTCAGGACATGGAACTCGACCATTTGCGCCGTGAAGAGTCATTCCGTAAGCAATATTACGATAAGACGAATGCCATGGCCTATCAGAACGAGCGTCTGCTGGATGAGAACCTCTTCCAGGAGAAGATACGGTACATCCAACAGCAGCAGTCGCTCTATAGCGCGGGTTCGAAAGAATGGCACGGGCTGGAACTGCAGCGCACGAAGGAAGAGGCTGAGCACAGGATGCAGCTGCAGGAAGACTTTGAGAAACGGCTGCTGGAATACCGCAAGGAGATGGGAAAGATTAACCTCGCCGAACAGGAAATCCTCGAGAAGGAAGGTATCACGCGGATGTTTGGTGTGCTGAAAGAGACCGGGCAGATGACACAAGAGGAATATGATGCCATCATAGAGCACATCAAAGAGAAGTACAAGGACTTGCGAGCCGAGCAGAACTCCCCAGCTGCCACACGTCAGCAGGGGACTGATACATTGAACAAGGCCAAGAACCGCGCGGGTGTTGATGACAGTAATGCTGGATATAACAGCGATAATCCTGCTATTTCTTCCTTCTCTGCTTTTGACGCCGTAAAGCAACAGAAGGCCGTCAATGAGAAGTTGACGGAGCTGTACAATAATGATGAAATCACATTCGCACAATATCAGGAGGCCAAGAAGCAGCTCAGCCAGGAGACGACGGACAAAATCATTGCCGCTGCTCAAGCCGCCTTCAGCGGTATCAGCAACCTCATGGGCACGGCATCGTCCTATGCTCAGGCGTGCAGCGACTTGGAGACGGCAAAGATCTCGGCCAACTATCAAAAGCAGATAGACGCGGCGGGGAGCAACTCGAAGAAGAAGGAACGCCTCGAAAAGAAGCGTGACAAGGAACTGGCTAAGGTCAAAACCAAGGCTAATAGGAAGGCCATGAAGATCGAGATAGCGCAGGCACTTGCTTCTACGGCACTCGCCGCCATCAACGCCTATGCGTCCGGCTCGAAGATCAACGTGTGGCTCGGGCCGGTGGCTGCTGCCATGGCCACCGCTGCCGGCATGATGCAGATAGCCACTATCAAGAAGCAGCACCAGGCAGAGGAAGCGGGATATTATGTCGGCGGTTTCACCGGCGGCAAAGACTATCGCAAGAAGGCCGGCGTCGTGCATGAAGGTGAGTTCGTGGCTAACCACGAGGCGGTGAACAACAGCAATATCCAGCCCGTCTTCTCACTCATCGACGAGGCGCAGAAAAACAACCGCGTGGCATCGCTCACCGCTGATGACGTGACACGGACGCTGGGGAATGGTGGCAGCACTGCCATCGTCAATGCACCAAAGGTCAGCATCACCACGGATAACAGCGACATCGAGGGCACGCTGCTCAAGACCAATGAGACGCTCAGTAAGCTCGGACAGGCCATTGACGACGGTATCGACGTGTCGATGGAGAAGTTCAAGAGGGCTGAGAGACATTGGAACCATCTGCAAAACAATAAATAAGATACGCTATGATAGTATGTACACTCAATGGCAAGAAGGCCTATCCCCTTACCACGCAGAATATAAAGATTACCATGGAGAACGAATACGTGAAGTCGTCAGGATCCTACACCTACGACATCACGTTTCCCCTGGCCATTGCCGCGAACCGGGAGGTGTTCGGCAACGTGCAGCGCCTCGACGTGCGCAAGAAGATCGCGGATTTCGAGGAGTGCCGCCTGTATGCTGCCAACAGACTCGTCATGAGCGGCAAGGGTATCGTCACCGCCATCAATAAGGAAGAAGTGAAATTGCAGATCAGCGCGGGGAAAAGCAGGGTAAAATACAACTCAAAATTTGAGAAGCAATATATCGATGAGATTGACTATCCCGAGATTGTATTGGACTCCGGACTTGACACAGCCATGCTCCAACGCTTTGGATTCAAGCCACCTTATAAACTCTCGAAGTTGAAAAACTATGCTCTTCACATTGATTTAAGCAGTTCCAATATTGTCGGGCAGAAAGGTGTGGCCGTCTTTTCTACTATACATGATGAGAGTAATTCCATTCTGGCCAACAGAGTGGGAACATTTAAAGGCGATATGAAGGTAAACGGACACAAGGAGAAAGGCACTTTCTATTTTATGTTCAATCTTGCGCCCATGCCATATTTGTTCTACATTCTCCGGAAGGTGATGGAATATGAGGGGTACAAAATCGCGGAGAATGCGCTTGACAAGGATCCGTGGAACCGCCTCGTAATCGTTTCTGCTTGCAGGACCGGCAAGATCAAGGATGCCCTGCCCCACTGGACGGTGTATAAGTTCCTGGATGAGTTCCGCAAGCTCTTCAACGCCTCGTTCATATTTGATGAAACATCGAGGACAGTAAGGATTAAAGCTACTAACGAATTGCTGGCCAACGGACTCGCCACATACGAGGCCGAAGATGACTTCACTGTAGAGCATGATGAAGAAGGAAGCCTTGAGAACCTGGTAACATCAAACGTCGCTTATTCCTTCGATGATGCCTCGGATAGAGATTTCAGAGAATGTATTTCGCAAGAAGTATTGAAAGAATACAAGACGATTGAATTTGGAACGCGCAAGGAGATGCTCGACGCCATCGCTAACATGACGATAAAAGAGCAACGTACGACGATCTTCAAAACCGGAGACAACTATTATATCTATGCTGAGTTGCCGGCCGACGGCAATCCTGAGAATGAGAACCTGACATGGCAACTGACACAATGTGGATTCTTCAATCCTGTTATCCGTGATATCAACAGCGACAACAAAGAGGAAATAGCTATCTGTCCGGCGGCTATGATTCAACATAAGAATCTTAATGACGATGAGAAGAAAGCACCATGGGCAGGACTTTTCACGGGACAGATAGCATGGATGGTCATGCCGTCGGTCACGAACGAGAAGCAGGCGTCACTGGAAGACATGCAGGAAGATGACAACGGTGAATACTACTATACAGTACAGGATGCCATGGAAGGCTCAGCGACTACCAAAGATGAGGAGAGTACAGATGAGTCAAGTATGGCAGTGGCTTTCCAAGCAAATTGTGTAGTCAATATCAAAGCACATAAGGCTGTGGCTGCGACAAACAGACTTGAAAATGAAGATTTGAACTATCGTGTTCCTGTTGTGTACACGGATTTCCGTTGTTATCCTTCTTATACGATTGCGTCCGAAAAGGGTAGTCTGGCCTTGGAGAGCACACCGGCCACGACAGGCAGAACATTCGGAAACGGCAGAAGTGAAAAGACTCAAAGCAGATTTCAGTCCATGAACATAGATCCAAAGAATCTGGTGAACATCAAGTTCGTGACTGACGAAATCCCGGATCCGACCAATCTGTATATGTTCCATAACAAGAAGTACATCTGCAGCAAGATAGAGATGAACGTAAGGGACGACGGCGTTGAGAAAGAGAAGACGGGATACTTCTACGAGATTTAGATTCTACGTACTACTTTATATTGGTTATATGTAATTTCGTCGGGGAGCGGTGAGTGATCATAGCTCCCCTTTAAAGTGCTTGGTCTCATCATGGGCATAGCGTGTATTCTTTAAATATTTATTGGTGACGCTGACATCGGTATGCCGTGCCTGGTCTCTGGCCACAACAATCCCTTCGGCATTGGCAAGGTCACGGATACCGGAGTCTTTCAGACTGTAGAACTGGTAGGACATCGGCCATCCCAAGGCTTTGCGGATCTTCGCCCACTCATAGCGGAACTGGTTGATGTAGGACTGCTCCGGCCCCGGGGTGAGGTCACGGGATATCAGATAGTGGTGGGAAGGATGGTCAAAGACACGCTGGTCGAGCATGATCTTTATCACCTGGTCATTGAGGGCGACATACTGACCCTTGCGGTTCTTGGCGAACTCTGGGTGGACATAGACCGTCTGATCCTTGATGCTAATATCCCCGATCTTCACATAGCGCAGCTCATCAGGGCGGATGAAACAATAATACTCCATCATGCAGGCGAGATAGAAAGCTGGATTATGCTGCAGCCCGTAGATCTTCAACCGGTGCAGTTCCTTCTGCGGGATAGGATCACGTTTCTTATCCTCCTCTTTCAGCATGTGGATGTCTTCAATGAAATTGGCGTCGATATATTGCCTCTCCTTGAGCCAAGTAGCAAAGGTGGATAACCAAGTGCGATAGTTGTTTCGGGTCTTGGCAGAGACATCCTTGTCGAGTATAAGATAATCGAGGAAGTCTATCACGAAAGCCTTGTCAAACTGATAGACAAACTGAATATTCACGCCTGCCTCTTGAAGATAGATGCGCAGCTGCTTGAGTCGGCTACGATAGTCAACGGCCGTCTTGTGTTTCAGAATGCCTTTCCCCTCAGCAATCAGCGTGTAATCCTCATATTTCCTCAAGACATCTGAGAACGCTGTCAGCCGGCGTGTATTCTTTGTGGCGATGAAGGGGTTCCATCCCTTCTTTAGCTTTTCCACGAGATTGCTGACGAGGATGGCCCCCATCATCTCGCGCTCACGCTTGGAAGAATATCTGCCAAGCATGTACTTTTTTCTACGCATGGAATCGCTGCAAGGGTCATAGACGAAGAAGTCGACGAACCAAGTCTTGCCCTTGTGAAGCTTAGGGTAAGTAAAACCTAATATCGGATGATTAGTAAGAAGTTCCTTTTTTGAAGAGCACATTTTTTTAACATTGTCCGCACAGACGCAGCCAATGCAATCCTTGTACTGTCCCAGTTTTGTCCGACCGGTTTAACGGAAATGCCCGCAAATCCTTTGTTTAGAAGGCTTTACGGGCATTTTAGTTGCGGAGGCAGGACTCGAACGTGCGACCTCCAGGTTATGAGCCTGGCGAGCTACCAACTGCTCCACTCCGCGATGTTATCTAACTGAGAATATGT
>ONYS01000041.1 GCA_900322095.1 uncultured Prevotella sp. | reverse complement strand
TTGCGGTAAGACGGGGTAAGAATAATTCTGAATGAAGAAATATTCGGCAAAATTACTTCTGGAACCCAAAATGCCACTTTTTAAAGTGGACTCATATATTTTTCTTTAAATTGTTACAATAACTCAAATTGTTTTTATACTTTTGCACTTATAAAGATTTAAAAGTGTTAGTATGTCAGAAGAGAGAGCGAAATTTGGAAGTAAGATTGGTATGATCTTGGCAACAGCCGGCGGTGCTGTAGGGTTGGGCAACGTGTGGCGCTTCCCCTATATGACCGGCGAGCACGGCGGAGCGGCCTTTATCCTCGTTTATCTGGGATGCGTGTTGCTGTTGGGCATCCCTTGTATGATTTCAGAATTCATCATCGGACGTCATGGCGCGGCCAATACCTATAGGGCTTACGCCAAACTGTCGGGCGGCAAAGCGTGGAAATACGTGGGACTGCTCGGCGTTATGACCGGATTCCTCATCATGGGTTATTATGCCGTGGTATCGGCATGGTGCCTTCATTATATCTATGCCAGTGGAGTCGGATTGCTTCATGGCGACCCCGCATACGTGAGCCAGTACTTCCAAAAGTTCTCCACCGACCCCGTCCAGCCGCTTTTCTGGACGGCGCTCATCCTGCTCGCCACCTACTACGTTATCATTCACGGTGTACGCGGTGGTATCGAACGGGCTTCGAAACTCTTCATGCCGACGCTGTTCATCCTTTTGCTCGTCATCGTTGTGGCCTCCTGTATGCTTCCCGGTGCCGGAAAGGGAATCACGTTCCTCTTTAAGCCCGACTTCTCCAAACTCGACAGCGACGTTTTCCTCGGTGCTCTCGGACAGTCGTTCTACTCACTGAGCATCGCCATGGGCTGCATCTGCACCTATGCCAGCTACTACAGCCGACAGACCAACCTGCTCCGTTCGGCAGTGGAAGTGGCATCGGTCGACACCCTCGTTGCTATCCTGGCCGGACTGATGATTTTTCCGGCGGCATTCTCCGTGGGCATACAGCCCGATGCCGGACCGTCGCTCATTTTCATCACCCTGCCCAACGTGTTTAACCAAGCCTTTAGTGGTATGCCCGTGATAGGGTGGATTGTCGCAATAATGTTCTATGCCCTGCTCTCGCTCGCCGCCATCACCTCTTTTATATCGCTGCATGAGGTGGCAACCTCTTTTCTCTTTGAGGAAGCCCACATCTCCCGCAAGCGCGGTGCCGCAATCGTCACCGTGGCGACATTCGTCATTGCCATCTTCTGCTCACTGTCGTTGGGCGACTGCAAGTGGCTCAGCATCGGCGGGAAGTCGCTCTTCGACCTCTTCGACTTCGTCACCGGACAGATTTTCCTGCCCGTGGGCGGTTTTCTGACCTGCTTCTTCGTGGGTTGGTATCTGCCAAAGAAGCTTCTGAAGGACGAGTTCACCAACTGGGGAACGCTCAGCGGCAAGTGGTTCGGCGTCTACTTCCTGCTAGTTCGCTGGATTTGTCCCATTGCCATCCTGGCCATCTTCCTCCATCAGTTTGGCGTGTTCTGATGAAATCTAAATAAAAAGGCAATATAATCGCACCGAAGATGTTATAAAAAATATACGGCTTATGAAACAGGAACGCGGACATTTCGCCACTAACATTGGCATCATTCTTGCTACGGCAGGCTCGGCTGTGGGCTTGGGCAACATCTGGCGGTTCCCCTATTTGGTGGGAGAGGACGGAGGTGCGGCTTTCATCCTCGTCTATCTTGTCTGCGTCATCCTGCTCGGCATTCCCGGAATGGTGGCCGAATTCATCGTGGGCCGACATGGAGCCGCCAATGCCGTGAGGGCTTACGGCATCGTCGGAGGCAAGAAAGGCTGGCGCGGCATTGGTCTGCTGGGCGTCATCACCTCCACCATCATCCTTGGCTTTTATGCCGTGGTGGCCGGTTGGTGCCTGCAATACTTCTTCGCCAGTCTGGCCAATCAGATTCATGGCGGCAGCAGCGGCGCGGCCCTGTATTTCAAGCAATTCTCTTCCTCTGCCATCGCTCCGGCAGCACTGGCTGTCGTCTTCATCCTGATTACTCATCTCGTGGTGACGAAGGGTGTGAGACACGGCATTGAGCGGGTGAGCAAACTGCTCATGCCCTTGCTGTTTATCCTTTTGATAGTCATCGTCATCGCCTCGTGTAGTCTCAACGGTTCGATGGAGGGCATCCGCTTCCTTTTCCATCCCGACGTCTCGAAGATTACCACCGATGTGGTCCTCGACGCGCTTGGACAGGCCTTCTTCTCCCTCTCCTTGGGTACGGCCTGCCTTTGTACCTACGCCAGCTACTTCGGTCGCCAGACCAATCTGATGAAGTCGGCCTCGCAGATAGCCCTCATCGACACGCTCATTGCCATCCTGGCCGGACTGATGATCTTCCCAGCGGCGTTCTCCGTGGGTGTAAAACCCGATGCCGGACCGTCGCTCATCTTCATCACGCTGCCCAACGTGTTTGAGGTAGCCTTCGCCAACGTACCCGTCGTGGGCTACATCATCAGCGTCCTGTTCTACGGCCTGCTCGTGTTGGCCGCACTGACGTCCACCATTTCCATGCACGAGATAGGAACGGCCTTCTTCTATGAGGAACTGCACATCACGCGGCAGCGCGGCGCATGGCTGATGACGGCCCTCTGCTGCGTCATCGCCATCCTTTGCTCGCTGTCGCAAGGCGCAGTAGACATCAGCGTGCTGGGCATGAACTTCCTCGACTTCTGCGACACGCTGACCAGCAACTACCTGTTGCCCATTGGCTCGCTCGCCACCTGCATCATGGTGGGATGGATGGTGCCGCGCAAACTCGTGAAAGACGAATTCACCAATTGGGGAACGATTCCGGCTCGGTCTTACCATTACTGGCTGTTTCTCGTCAGGTTTGTCTGTCCCATCGCCATTGCCGCCATCTTCTTGCATCAGTTGAAGTTGATATAACCTGTCTCCGAACCACAAAAAACCTAAGCCTATGCTGAAAGACTTCTCTTATCTATCAAAAAGCGACCGCATCATCTTCATCATCTTGTTGCTGTTGGTGATTGGTGTACTGGTCTTCATGTACCTGATTGGCGGGAAAGGAAACAGCACAGACGTTGTCGTTGCCGACTCTACCGCAAAGGACACCACCTCGCAGAGAAGCCAAACCTACGTTGGCGGTGAGGAGATGACGAAGAGCGAGCGCTTCGCCTTCGACCCGAATACGGCCGACAGCACACAGCTGCTGAGGCTGGGACTGAACAAGTGGCAAGTGAGAAACATCTACAAATACCGCGCTGCAGGCGGAGTGTACCGTCAGCCCTCCGACTTCGCACGTCTTTGGGGACTCACCAAGAAGCAGTATGAGGAACTGCGGCCTTACATCCGCATCAGCGACGACTACAAACCTGCGGCCGACTTCTATGGCAACACCGGCAGGAGCGGGACAGCCTACACAAAGACTTATCAGCCGAACGAGCAGCAAGAGCGGCCCGCCTTCCAACGCCAGCCGAAGTTGGAAGAAGGACAGACCGTCAACCTCAACACCGCCGACACCGCGCAGCTGAAGATGGTGCCCGGCATTGGCAGTTATTTCGCGCGCCAGATTGTCAACTACCGCAAGCGATTGGGCGGATTTAGCACGACTGCCCAGCTGATGGAAATCCGCCAGTTTCCCGACGACGCGCTGCGCTTTTTCAGAGTATCGCCGTCGGACATCCACAAAATCAATATCAACAAGGCCACACTCACTGAGCTGCAGGCCCATCCCTACATCAACTTCTATCAGGCCAAGACCATCATGCAGTACCGTCGGCTGCGCGGTCCCATCAAGAGTCTGTCGCAGCTTGCGGCCAGCAAGGACTTTCCGGCAGAGTCGATCAAGCGGCTGGAACCCTACGTGGAATTCTGAGCAAAGGGATTTGTAACGGCTTCGTAGCGAGTTTGATATGCGATAGTAAATCGAAAACTGTACTTTTGCCATCAAATCCAAAACCGTCTTTATACATGTTGAAATCATTATTCCGCAACTTTCTGTTGCTCTCTTTAGCGTGCGTCACCCTTTCGCTGCCGACGGCGGCACAGCTTCCGACCGACGGAACCACCGTCTATTATGAGGGCCGCCCCTATCAACTCCACAATACCACCGATGCAGAGCGCAAACTCTGGAAGAGCTATGCCAAGGACGTCAACCTGATTGTGACGAACGACATGGGCCGCAATGGCTATTACCTGCAGAAGCCGATAGCCGAGCTGATGGGCGACTTCGCAGGGGCCGTAGGCATTGAATGCGTCGTCGCTGCCGGAGATATCCATCATTTCTATGGCGTGAGAAGCGTCAGCGATCCCTTGTGGACCACTAATTTCGACCGTATCTATTCCCATCCCGAACTGATGTTGTCCTGGTATGCCGTCTGTGGCAATCATGAATATCGCGGCAACACCCAGGCCGTAGTGGATTATTCCACCGTCAGCAGCCGTTGGCGCATGCCCTCGCGCTACTATACAAAGGTAATCACGGAGAATGGCGTCAGCATCCGACTGATTCTCGTCGACACCACACCGCTCATCGCCAGCTATCGCGCCGATTCGGCTACCTATCCCGACGCGTGCCGCCAGGATTGGCAGGGACAGCTCGCGTGGGTAGATCGCCAGCTCAGCGAGGCCAAGGAGGACTGGGGCATCGTCGTGGGCCATCATCCCATCTATGCTGATACGAACAAAGGCGAGAACGAACGCACCGACATGCAGGCCACGCTGGGCCGCATCCTGAAGAAACATAAGAACGTGGACATGTACATCTGCGGACATATCCATAACTTCCAGCACATCCGCAAAGCCGGCGACCTGATCGACTACGTCGTCAACTCCTCGTCGTCGCTGTCGCGCAAGAAGGTGAAAGCCATCGACGGCACCGTGTTCTGCTCGGGAGCAGAGGGTTTCTCGCTCATCAGCGCCGACAAGAAACAGCTCGTCCTGCGCATGATCGACAAGGATGGGAAGATGCTGCACGAGGTGGTCAGGAACAAGTGACCGCCTGCCGTCTGCAGGGATGTTGCGGTGTCAGCAACGAATAATATAGAATGTAATTCTCTCTTGCTTTAATTCACAATCCCCATTGGTTTGGGATTCTCAAGGCCTGCCTTCGTCGGACGACGGAGTGCAGGCTTGCCTTATTGTTATACCATTTTGCACAAATCGAAAGAATTTGCGCCTTTTGTTTTGAGTTTTAGCCGATTTGTTTTAACTTTGCATAAATTCTGCTGCGTTGCCTTCTAGACTGGCGATGCGGGCAAGAACGTTGGAATAACAAATCTTATAGCATCATGCAGATAAACAGTCACCTTTCTGTATTAGTTCACGACTTGGCCAAGCAGTACGGTACGAAGAAAGCATTAACATTCCGCAATTTCGGTAGCCTGAAGTGGCTTTCCGTTGATTGGAACCAGTTTTCGTTGCGTGTGAAACAGGTGAGCAATGCCATGCTCAACCTCGGCTTGAAGCCCCAGGACAAGATAGCCGTTTTCTCTCAAAACTGCATTCATTATCTTTACACCGACTTCGGCGCCTATGGCATCAAGGTGATCTCCATTCCCTTCTACGCCACGAGTTCTGAGCAGCAGATCCAGTATATGGTACAGGATGCCGAGGTGAAGATTCTCTTTGTCGGTGAGCAGGAACAGTACGACAAGGCCCACCGCATATTCCCGCTCTGCCCCTCGTTGCAGCGCATTGTGGTCTTCGACCCCAGCGTGCGCATTTCCAGCCACGACCCTCATGCCCTTTATTTCTCCGACTTCATCGCCCTGGGCGAGAAGCTTCCACGACAGTCGGAAGTGGAAAGCTTGTGGAAGCAGGCTTCGTTCGACGATATTTGCAATATCCTTTATACCAGTGGTACCACGGGATCACCGAAAGGCGTCATCCTCACTTATGGCATGTATCACGCCGCCCTCGCTGCCAATGGCCGCTGTGTGGACGTCACGAGCAAGGACCGCGTGATCGACTTCCTGCCCTTCACCCATATCTTTGAGCGTGGATGGGCCTATCTCTCGCTGACGCAGGGAGCCGAGCTCATCGTCAACACCTATCCTAAGGAGATTCAGGAGAGCATGCGCGAGACGCATCCCACGAGCATGAGTTCCGTGCCGCGCTTCTGGGAGAAGGTATACCAGGCCGTGAAAGACCGCATGGACAACGCCTCACCCGTGCAGCGCCGCATCTTCAACAACGCGCTGAAGATTGGCCGCAAGCACAACGTAGAATACCTTGCCCGCGGCAAACGTCCGCCCGTATGGCTCAAGATGGAATATCAGCTGGTCAACAAGACCGTGCTGAGCCTGGTGCGCAAGGAGATTGGTCTGGAGAATCCCAACATATTCCCCACGGCCGGTGCCTACGTGTCGCCCGAAGTGGAGGAGTTCGTCCATTCCATCGGCATCTTCATGATCGTGGGCTATGGACTCACGGAGAGTCTCGCCACGGTGTCGTGCGACCGCAAGAACATGCCTTTCACGATTGGCTCTGTGGGCCGTCCGCTTGACGAGGTTGAGGTGAAGATCGGTCCCAACAGCGAGATTCTCCTGAAAGGCCCGACCATCACTCCGGGCTATTACCATCGCGACTCTATCAACGCTGAGGCTTTCGACGCCGACGGCTTCTTCCGCACAGGCGACGCCGGCTATATGAAGGACGGTGAGCTCTATCTCAAGGAGCGCATCAAGGACCTCTTCAAGACCAGCAACGGCAAGTATATCGCTCCGCAGATGGTGGAGTCGATGATGCTCGTCGACAAATATATCGATCAGGTGGCCGTTGTCGCCGACCAGCGCAAGTTTGTCTCCGCACTCGTCGTGCCGGAGTTCCGTCTGGTGGAGAAGTGGGCCGACGAACACGGCATCAAGTACGACAGCCGCGAGAGCCTCTGCAATTCGCCCGAGGTCAACAAGATGATCATGGAACGCCTGGAGACTCTGCAGCAGGGACTCGCCTCCTACGAGCAGGTGAAGCGCATCACGCTGCTGTCGCACCACTTCTCGATGGAGTCGGGCGAGTTGACCAACACGCTGAAAATCAAGCGTGCCGTGATCTACAAGAACTATAAGGACATCATCGACAAGATGTACGAAGACTAATTAAAGCAATATAATAGATAGATAGATGATAACAGCTGACCAACTGAAGGACGTGGTGGACCGCGTAGAGAAACTCCATCACTATTTGAAGATAGACCAGAAGCGCGTGGAGTTTGAGGAGGAATCGCTCCGCACGCAGGCTCCCGACTTTTGGGACGATCCCAAGCGCGCCGAGGCCCAGATGAAGAAGGTGAAGGGCATTGAGAAGTGGATCAAGGACTATGACACCGTGAAGCAGAATGCCGAGGAACTTCAGTTGGCCTTCGATTATTATAAGGAGAACATCGTCACCGAGCAGGAAGTGGACGACGACTACGCGCGCTGCATCAAGAACATTGAGGAGCTGGAGCTCCGCAACATGCTGCGCCAGGAGGAGGACTCCATGGATGCCGTGATGAAGATCAACTCCGGAGCCGGCGGCACGGAGAGCCAGGACTGGGCACAGATGCTGATGCGCATGTATCAGCGCTGGTGTGAGGACCATGGCTACAAGGTGACCATCTCCGACATTCAGGAAGGCGATGAGGCTGGCATCAAGAGCGTGACGATGAAGATCGAGGGCGGCGAATACGCCTATGGCTTCCTCAAGAGCGAGAATGGCGTCCACCGCCTGGTGCGCGTCAGTCCCTACAACGCCCAGGGCAAGCGCATGACCTCTTTTGCTTCGGTGTTCGTATCGCCGCTCGTCGACGACACCATCGAGATCTATGTCGACCCGGCCAAGGTGAGCTGGGATACATTCCGCTCCAGCGGCGCCGGCGGCCAGAACGTCAACAAGGTAGAGTCGGGCGTGCGTCTGCGCTACCAGTATGAAGACCCCGACACGGGCGAGCACGAAGAAATCCTCATCGAGAACACCGAGACGCGCGACCAGCCCAAGAACCGCGAGAAGGCCATGCAGCTGTTGAAGAGCCAACTCTACGACCGCGCCTTAAAGAAGAAGATGGCCGAGCAGGCCAAGATTGAGGCCGGAAAGAAGAAGATAGAGTGGGGCAGCCAGATTCGCAGCTACGTCTTCGACGACCGCCGCGTGAAGGACCATCGCACGGGCTATCAGACCAGCGACGTCGACGCCGTGATGGACGGCAAGATCGACGGTTTCATCAAGGCTTATCTGATGGAGTTCCCCACCGAGGGAGAGCAAGATTAACGTTGATAACAATCTAAAAAACCAAATAGCTATGAGTGATAAAAGTAAATCGCGCCGCGCCGAATATCAGGCAAAGCAGGAAAAGAAGGCCAACCACATTGTAAACTGGATTTTCGGAATCTTGATTGGTTTGGGAATCCTCTACATGATTGCAACCATAGTGATGCAGGCATGAGTGGTTTCGAGATAGAACGAAAGTTTCTCGTCCGCAAAGGCGACGCCTATAAGCGCGCCGCCTTTGCGAGCAGCCATATCCAGCAGGGATATATCCGCTGCGAGGACGCCACGGTGCGCATCCGCGTGCGTGACGACAAAGCTTACCTCACCATCAAGAGTCACAGCGTCGATGGCGGGCTAAGCCGTTATGAGTTTGAAAAGGAAATCACGCTCGACGAGGCTTCCCATCTGTTGAAGCTCTGTCGCGGAGGAGTCATCGACAAGCGCCGCTGGCTCGTGAAGAGCGGAAAGCATACGTTTGAGGTTGACGAGTTCTTTGGCGACAACGCGGGTCTCGTGATGGCCGAGGTGGAACTTGCTGATCCGCAGGAGCCCTTCGAGAAACCTGATTTCATCGGACCTGAGGTGACGGGCGACTACCACTTCTACAACAAGCAGATGCTTGTCAACCCTTATTCGAAGTGGAAGCAAATCGTGCCAGAAGAATACCGATAGCCATTCCCAGCAACACGCCGATGCCATCGGCCAGAAAGTCGATGGGGTCGCCGCTTCTTACGCCGTTTGTGCATGTGGCTTGAACAATTTCTATCAAGCCGCCCATCAGCCACGGCGCCAGTCCTCCCCATAGCGCATAGCGCTGTGTCAGGATTTTATGCTGTCCATCGGGCTTGCCTACTGCGGCAAGCCGACGGTCGTTGCGTAGCATCTCAGCCCAGATGATGAAGGTGAGTCCGCCGAAGAGGACGAGATGCGTCCACTTGTCAATCAGCCGCACCTGGCTGAGCGGTGTGTCGGGAATGGGTATCAGGCACAGCGTCCAGATGAGGATGATGGCCAGTGTCGTTAGGGGATATTTCTTGATTTGTTTCATTTCTTGTGCTTTTGTGTTATCCTCATTCTACTTCAATCGCTCAGTCATCGTCGAGTTTCTTTCCCAGTTTGGTCAGTTGGTCGAAGAATTCCTTGTTGAAATTCCCGTCCAGGAGGAGCAGCGTGCAGTTGTCGCCTCCGGTGATGCTCAGCAGGATTTGCGTGGGATTGTCCACGTTGGGATAGGTCTGCACGAGCACGTTGCTGCCGTCTTCGGTGAAGCGGGCGTATTGGTAGAATCCGCGCTTGAGCAGTCCCACAACGTCCTTGTTGCATTTCTTGCGCACCGACTTCGAACTCTCATCGAGCACGAGCACCTGCAGTTTGTCCACGCACTTGGTGAGTTGCTTGGCCGTGGAGTCCTTACTCACAATCTGCTTCAGAAACATCGACATCAACGGCTTGGGCACCTTGACGAAGGTGGCGTGTTTGGCTGAGGAGTATTGGCTGAGCAATTCTTCTGCGGGAGACTGGGCGAAAGAAATCTGGCAGAACAGAGCCAGGATAAACAGTAAAAATGTTTTTTTCATCATTTGCTTCTTTTTATGTCTTGTGGTCGGGTAGGATGGTAGCCGACGGATAGTTGCGGCAAAGTTAGCAAAAAAACATGTATCCACGTACGATTTGAAATATAAAAAGCGGCGCTGCGGGATAACCGGCATAGTTAGAAGCCTCCTTAATGCGGTGAAAGGTAGTGCCTTCCAGGCACGTCCCTCTCAGCGCATCTCCCGGGCGCATCCACCCGCTTCGCTCGTGTATGCACCCGGTTTCCGAGGTATGGCCTTCCAGGACAGCATTTACTAATCTTTAAATCCAGGCTATGCGCAGATGCGCTGTCCCCTAATTCTCTTTCTTGCATGCGATTAGGATAATTCTCTAATTCTGGCTGATAATAGAATAATTCTCTGATTCAAGGCTGACAATAATTCTCTCATTCTCTAATTCTAGAAAAAAATATCAATAAATCTCTGACGACCGTCACGTTTGTTCGTGTCGGCCGTCACGCTCGTTCGTGTCGACCGTCACGTTCGTTTGTGACGACCGTCACGTTGTTTTGTGATGACCGTCACGAAAGATTAACATATCGAGGATTACACAAAGAAAGATCATTCACCGAGGAGTGATGATGCGTGACAACTGTCACGTTCGTTCGCGACAACTGTCACGAGACATGGCTAAGTTATAATAACGTCTGAACTTGATAGGTTGCGTGCTTGAGAAAGCGCCTGTTGATTTCCTTCTATTGGCCGTTATCCTGACTAGTTTTTATAGACAATTGTCAGTATGCCTTAACTTACTTTTATCACGTCATCTTCTGACTTAACCTAGGTCTTATCTGTTGCTTACATCTCCCTCCCTTGTAGGGAGGGCTGGGGTGGGTCCAAAAACTCCCGTCGCATCACTAGGATACGGCGGGAGAAAAATATAAAATGCTATGTAAGGTGTTTATTTCACCAACACCTTGCGCACTGTAGCGTCATTCTTAATAAGGTATATACCTTGTTTCTGTCCTTTCAGTGCCTCAGACTCGTTGTTGAACGTGCCCAGCAGGACGCCGTCGAGCTGATAGAGTTGGCAGGGGCCGTCGCTCTGAAGCGTTTCCTTCATGCCCGTGCTTACGGCATCGAAGCTGAAGGCGTTCAGCGTGTAGGTCGTGATGGCCTCGCCCGATGTGGTGTGGTCGGCACCATAAGGCAGGATACCGAAGTAGTAGGTTCCGGTCTGCTCTATGTCGAAGGTTGCCGTAACGGTCTGGTCGTCGCCCGACACGTTGTTGCTGCGGAGCAACAGGTTGGTGAAGCCTTCGGGCAGGTCGACGCTTGAGGTAAGCACTGCCATGCTGATGCCCTCGAGGGTAGAGTCGGCGTAGAGCTCGGGATGGTCGATGGAGATGTTGTAGCCGAGACTTACTGTCACTGCATCACCCTCTTCCAGTTCGAAGGCCGGAGATACGAGCAGACCGGGAAGGTCGGTCGGCATGAGGTCTTTCTGCACACTCTGACGAACAACGAGCGACTGCGGATCTGTTTCAGAAGCCTTCCACTGCTGGAACTGCGATGAGGGGTCGTAGTGGTACCATTCATCACCGCGCTCAGCGAAGTCGGCCTGATAGCTCTTCACGCTCTGCGGCTCAGCAGGAGCATTGATGGCGAAGGCATCCAGGTAGAGCACGCCGGAGACGGCCGTAGAACTGCATTCGATACCGATGTAATATTCGCCGTCCTCGGGAATCTCTATCGTAGAGAGCACCTTGCGGTAGCGCTTGTCGGGAGCCACGATGGGCTCGTCGGTCTCATAGACAGGAATCGTCATCGCGCTGGGATTGCAAGCCGTGCCGAGATAGACGGCGAAGTCCTGACCGTAGTTGTTCATGTTGGTTCCGTTGAGGAAGGTTCTGTAGAAGAAGCTCATCTCGTAGGTTCCGGCCGGAATGTAGATGCAGCCTGAGTAGGCCCAGTCGGCATCGCCGACAGCAGCGCCGTGGTGGCTGATGGCTCCCGTGCCGTTGTAGGCAGCGTTGGCCGAAGAGTAGGTTCCGGTGCGCCAGTTGCCCTGGAGCGTCCACTGCGACTGATGGCGGGTGGAGTCGAGATTCTCAGTGTAGGGCAGTGTGGCGTCGGCGAAGCATTCAACAGAGGCGAAGGCCCAGCGGTCGTTGAAGGCTTCCACGTCACCGTCGGCTGCAACTTCTGCGCCAATGTTGTAGATGCCCGGAGTGCTGAGGTCAAAGCCGTCGCTGAGGTTCAGTCGGATGGTGTCGCCCGGCTGCAGCAGGGCGTTGGCTGCCTGTGTGGTCACGACGCTGTCGTTGCACAGACCTTTGAGGGTGAGTCCGCTGATGTCGGTGGCACCGCGGTTCTGGAGCAGCAGACTGATGGTGTCGCCCGAGAGGTGGAAGCCGTCGGTGGCAGTGTGGGTGGCAGAGACGATGGCCAGGTCGGCACTGTTGTCGAGGCGTACGTCGTCGAGGATGATGTCGTGGCCCTTGCCGGTGTTGTGGAAGGCGATGTAGTAGAGTCCAGGCTCGGAGATGTCGAGCGTGGCGAATCCCTGACGATATACGTTCAGGTTGTCGTTGGTGATGGTGTCGGTCGTCACGAGGGGCAACTTCACGAGACTGTCGGGACGGTTGGTCTGACCTACGTATACGTCGAGCACAGACTTATTCTTCGACGACGCCGACTTGTAGGTAGTGACGTAGAAGAACGAGAGGCGTTGGCGGCCCGTCGCGGTGACGTTGATGGCCGGCGAGATGAGCCAGTCGTCGTGCTCGATGTTGGATGCGCTGCCGATGTAGGCGGCATGCGTGCCGTTCTTGGCGTAGTTGACATTGCCCTTCACCACTCCGGTGATGGTCCAGTAGACGGGATCGCTGGCGGGATTGAGCTGAGTCCAGGATGCCCAAGTTGTCGTGTCCTCAAAGGTCTCCTGATAAGGATAGGCCTGGGGCTGATAGACGAAGATGTCCTTGGTGATGGAGTCGGAATCGGCAACGACAGCCAACTGGTGACTTCCCTCGTCGATCAGCAGCTTGCTGGCGAAGGTGTGGTCGAGGGTCTCGCCCGAGGCAATGGCTGCGATGGTGTCGGTCTGCACGGTCTGTCCGTCGACGAGGAGGCTTACGGCTACGTCCTGCGCTGCACCGCTGCCGATGTTGGACAGCGTGGCAGTGACGGGAATGCTGTCGCCGCTGACGTAGGCCGAGAGCTCAGGCGACACGAAGACTACGGGATTGACATCAGAGGGCAGGGGCGTGAAGAAGCTCAGTCCGTTGACGAGCAGCTGCGTGGTGTAGTCGCCTGTCAGGAAGAGTACGGCGCGGCAGTCCTTGGCCTGCGGCATGTTGAACACCACCTGGCGCGTCGTGTAGTCGTCGGCCGAGGGGAATTCGATGGTCTCAGAGGCGAGGGTGACGGAGGCCGTGTCGAGAAGCTGAAGCGTCAGCGTGCCCGATGAGAGACTCTTGTAGCTCATCTCGAAGCCCACTTTGCCCTCGGGGAAGGGAATCCATCCGCTCACGAGCTCACTGGTGCTGGCGGGCGGCGTGATGTAGCTCCAGGCGTGGACGTTCTGCGTGCTGTCGTCGACGTACGACCAGCCGTAGCTCGTGCCGAGCCGCTCGTAGATATAGGTGCTCTGCCAGTCGGTGGCGGCTGTGGAGTCGTTCATCGTGTAGGGGAAGGAGAGATGGCGGTCGATGTCAACCGAGGCGCTGAGCGAGTCGTTGTCGTGGTTGAGATCGGCCTCGGTGTAGGCCCAAACCTTGAGCGCGTGGCTCTGTCCGTCGGTCAGGTCCAACGTATCGGGGAAGGTGTAGCTCACCTCTGAGTCGCGTGCCAGCGTGGCGTCCAACGTGGCTGCCGTTCCCTCAACGCCGTCGATGGAATAGCCCACAGAGACGCCGTCGACGTCGAATCCGTTGTTGTGCACCTTGACGGTGAGGGGCTGGCGGCTGCTGTAGCCCGACTGGGGCGAGACAACCTCAGAGACGTAGACATCGGAGCCGCGGCGGGTGTCGACGCTCACGTTGTCGAGATAGATGCTGTTGGTGGTATAGGCCTTGCCGCTGGTGTTGCCGTAGTCGTGGAAGGCGATGTGGATGGTCTTGCCGGCCCACTGGCTGAGGTCGAGACTGTAGCTCTTCCACACGTCTACGCCCAGCGGAACGACATTGAGCAGTTCGTTGGTGAAGGTCGTGGTGTCGGTGCCTTCTTCCGAGACGAGCACGCTGAAGTGGGAGCGCGATTCTTCGGGAGTGGTCTCGAGAATGTTGAAGCTGCCGTCGGTGACCATCATGAAATTGAGCACGCCATTCTCGGGAACGGTGACGGCGGGCGTGATGAGCCAGGATTCGGGTGCCGGACGGGTGGAGGTGATGCGCCCCGTTCTGGACCTCATGGCGTAGGTGTCGCCGCCGTTGAAGCCCGTGTAGTAACGGCTGAAGGTGGAATATTTCACCACCGCCCACTGGTAGGTGGTGCTCGAGCTGTATACGGTCCATCCGTCGGGCAGACTACCGTCGTGCTCAAAGTTCTCGTTGAGGTCCTGCGCAAAAGCAGGACCCACGAAGACAGCTAAAAGCAGGGTAATTAAGAGATTTTTCATGTATATCTTTTTTTAATGTTTGATGTATTTCTTACCGTTGCGGATATAGATTCCCTTCGCGCTGCCGCTGATGCGCTGTCCTGAAAGACTGTAGGAGGGAATATTGGAAGAGTACTGGTCGCGTCCCAGGGTGGTGATACCCGTCAGTTCGTAGTCGTCTATGGCCACAATGTTGAACCGGCTCCAGCCTTCGGCAGTCTGATATTCGCTGACCATTGCTGCGGGCACGTGGACGGTGGTGGTGGCGTAGAGCGCTTCGTCGAAGCCTGTGCCTCCGCCAAGCAGGGCGTTGCTGAAGAGGTAGAGGTCGCTGAGGCTCATGGCGGCCGTGTTCTTATATTTTGTGAAGATATCGGTGCCGAGCGAGGCCACTCCCTTGCCGAAGGTGGCCGTCTCGAGTCCGGCGCAGTTGTAGAAGCATTGGTTGCCCACGTAGACCACTCCGTCGGGAAGGTAGACCGACTTCAGATTCATGCAGGAGGCAAAGGCCATGTTGCCGAGGCCGTGCAGACTGGCGGGCAGGGAGATGGACGTGAGTCCCGGGCAGTCCTGGAAAGCGCAGGCGCCGAGCGAGTCGACCGTGGAAGGAAGCGTCACCTCGCTGAGCTGGTGGCAGGAGGAGAAGCAATAGGACGGAACGAGCGTTGTGCCTTCGGGCAGTGTCACCTTCTTCAGTCCGCAGCCGTTGAAGGGCGAATAGCCGAAGGTGGTGCAGGTGGCTGGCAGGTCAAGCGTCGTCAGTGCGGAGCAATAGCTGAAGCCGTTGCGCCCGATGGAGGCGAGCTGTGAGGGCAGCGTCACGCTGGTGAGCGACATGCACATATAGAAGAGTCCCTGCGGAATGTCGGTGACTCCTTCGGGGATGACAATGCGCTGCAACGACGAACACTGGTTGAAGGCGAAGCGCCCAATCTCCTGCAAGGTGGAGGGAAGGCTGACGCTGTCGAGGGCCGAGCACTGGTTGAAGGCATAGCTGCCCACGGAGGTGAGGCCCTCGGGCAGTGCCACGCCGGTGAGCGACGCGCAGCTTTGGAACGCGCGGTCGTCAACGCCCGTGACGCTGTAGGTCAGTCCGTCGTGGGTGACGGTTGCGGGGACGGTGACGAAACCCGAATAGCCGTCGTCGCTAGCCGCCACGCTCACGGTGCTGTCCGATTGCAGCGAGTAGGAAATCCCGGCCTCTACGAAGTCGGCTGCCTTCCCTTGTCCTGCAAAACAAGTGAGAAGGATACTGAGAATGAAAATAAACTTGTACATAAGCATTTATATTTTGAACATTGCAAATCTACTAAAAATCGGTGTTCGAACTATAAATAGTAATAAAAACAATGTTTGAATAATCAAAATTCAAACAACATTGGTTGAAAATCGGCCTTTTGGGTTGAAAATAGGAGGGTCGGCATTCCTGCTGACCAAGGTTGAAGTGTGATGAACATCGGTGTCATTTCTTCGTCGGCTGGAATGCCGACGCTCCTACAAACATCATTTGTTACAAAATCGGCTACAACTGCCGGAACAAAATTACCACAAATGGCGGAACAAATTGACCACAAATGGCGGAACAAAATCGCCACAAATGGCGGAACAAATTTTTGTAGTTCTTGTAAGTGAATATAAATCAGTATTTTACGATACTGTCTATACTTTGGCTCAGACACCCCACCTACGCTCCTATAATTGCTTCTCCTCGGCCTTGGTCTGCACCGAAATCTTGATGTATTCGGAGGGCGTGAGGCCGGCAAACTTCTTGAATGCGGCGATGAAGGCCGACCGCGACTTGAAGCCGACGCTGTTGGCCATGCCCTGGATGGTGAGGCGCGTGAAGGCTTCGTCCTCCGACACGCGGCGGCAAGCCTCGCGGATGCGGTATTCGTTGAGGAAGGCGTTGAAGTTGCAATTGTAGTACTCGTGAATCACTTCCGAAATGTCCTTGGGTTTATAGCCGGCAAGCGACGAGAGACGGAGCACGCTGAAGTCGGGCGAACAGTATTCGTCTACTTCCTCCATCACCTTCTTTATCCGGGCGAGCACCTGTCCCTTGTCGTCGTCGCTCAATCCGCTGCCCTTATAGCGCTGGCGGGCTGAGTCGGCATCGTCGGCAATGTGCTGTTGCAGGTTGCTGATTTGCTGTTCGTATTTATGCGTGACGACGCGCTCGTTGGCCTCGCTCTTCAATTGGGCGATGCTCTTGAGGTAGAGTTGGCGGTTGGACTCGCGCAACTTGCCGTTCTTCCGCTTGATGATGAGGAGCATCACCAAGAGAATGAGGGCAATCACGATGAGGGTTACGGCCAGACCCAGCAACTGCAAGCGGCGCGTGCGCTCCGTTTGCAGCTTCTCATCTTTCTTCTTCAAGTCGTAGCCAAACTGCATTTCGTCGATATTGGAGAGCTGTCGTGAGATGTAGAGGCTGTCTTTGAGCGTCAGGTAGCGGTTGTAGCTCTCGTTGGCTTCCAATTTCTTATTCTCTGATTTCAGAATGTCGGTCTTCAACTCGTATATCTCAAGCAAAGCGTCTCTCAGTCCATACTGTCCGGCAATCTGCTCTGTGGTGTGGAGTTCGCTCAGCGCCTCGGCCTTCAAATCTTGCGCGAAGAGCAGACGGGCCTTGCTGAGCCGGGCGTTGATAATGAGCCGCACGTGCTCGTCGTCGGTGGGAGTCTCCCGAATCTGCGCCTCCACCTCCTTTGTGGCCTCCCGGAGACGGTGGGCGTGCCAGAGGGTATACACCCGGTAGGCCCTGTGGTTGAAGCGGCGGCGCACAGCCTTCTTCTCCACCGGCAGCGAGGCATAGGCGCGCCAGGCACGGTTCAGACCGCCGATGCTGTCGAGCGAGTGGGCCGCCGTGAGCAGGTTGCTGAAGCAGATGTCGATGCTTGAGCGGTCGTCTTCTGCCATTGCCATCTCGAACGCCTTATAATAATAGGTATAGGCGCGGCGCATCAGCCGGTTGTCGTTGCTTTGTTCGGATATCGTCTGGTAGATATTGCCCGCCATGAGGTACACCTTTGGCTGGTCTTGCTGGATATCGTCGGCAATGTCGCGCGCCAGCATGATGCTCTCGAAGGCTTTCTGATAGTTGTAGAAGTGGTTGAAGTAGACGAGCCATGCACCGTAGCAGGCTTTCATACAGAGCTGTTTGTCCTCATCGCCAAGGCCGCGACGGTATCTGCCCATGGCAAGGCTGAAAGCCTCCAGGGCATCTTCGGGCTTGTTCTGTTCCACGAGCCGTCGCGTCCCCAAGTCCACAAGGCTCTTGATGTCCATGCGGCTCATCTGCTCATAGCTTTGGCCATGGCAGACGACCGCCCAAAGGGCAGCAATCAGCGTGATGATGACGATGTTTTTTCTCATGACAGTGCAACCGAGGCCAAGGCCCTGCTTCTCTGAGGATGAATCCCTCTGCTCCCGAAGAGCAAGCCTGCCATCGATAGCGACGTGCTTCTCTTCGGGAGTGCGGCCTATAGCCTTTGCAAAGTTAGGAAAAATTCAGCGTAACTAGAAATCCCTCCGCCTTTATTTCTCCGCCGCCGGCATCATTGATGATCGGCGACCCTTCAGGGACGAACGAATATTTTTCTTACCGTTCCGTCCGACATTCGGATGAGATTGAGTCCCGGCTGCAGACAGTTTTCCTTTCTGCCTCCCAGCGAATAATAAGCCTCTACGGCAGGATGCGATGGCTGGGGATTGCTGCGCAGGCCAGTATTCTTTTTTGCGTTAGGAGCGTTTTAGGAGCGTCGTCATTCCTGACGACGAAGGATTAACTTGTTATGATCAAGCGGACTTTCTTTCTTGATCGTCAGGAATGACGACCCTCCTACCTGCGGCTTCCACTTCTTTCTTGGCGTTAGGAGAGTTGTTATAGTAATAAAAAGCATTAAAACTATGTAGAAACATTTTGTTATTTGAACTATTCTTCTTATCTTTGCGATATGAAGAGTGCTAAAGTGTTAAAGATA
>ONYS01000018.1 GCA_900322095.1 uncultured Prevotella sp. | reverse complement strand
ATCTACCTGAATCTAAATCTTAAAACCTAATAACCAAAAACTAAAAACCTATATAAAAACAATCTATTAACCTTAAACCTATTTTGAACTAAAAACCTATTCTTAACTTAACCCCCGATGGGTTGTTTTCTTTTGACATTGCAAAGGTAGCAACTTTTCTGCTTTCCCTCCAAGTTTCGGACTGGAAAAACACCAAAAACGAGTGTGTTCTTGACACAAATCAAGGGAATTGTGTGCGAACACAACAAGTTGCACAAACAATACCACTTTCCTTAACATTTGTTTCGAATTGCAACAATAATGACAGAAAAGTGCGTGTTGGGTTTCTTAATGAAAGCAAAATGACCTTTCGGGTAAAAATTAGGGTTACAATTGTCCGCTCTCCACTTGCCTTACAACACGTTCCGTAATCTTGTCTACGCCATTGGGGTCGTACTTCTTCGTCAGAGAGGCTCCGAAAGTCCAGGCAAAAGCCTGCCAGAAACCGGCGCGCACGGGACCGAGAATAGCGTTGAGCGTACCGTAGGCCGAATTGCCACACTCACGATAGACGAGCTTGATGAGCAGTTTGCCCTGCTGATAGGTGAGTTTCTTCATGCGGGGCGTGTACTCCTCTCGGATGCTCTTCTCGACGAATTTCAGATGTTTGTCCTTCGCCTTCTTGTTGGGCAGCGTCTGTAGGTACTCGTAGGTCTCGATAATGATGGTGTTCACCTCCTTGGCTATGGGCAGCACCTTCTTCACGTTGCGCACCAGTCGGTTGTAGGCTGCGCGCTGCCGCGGGTCGTTGAAGGTTGGCTGGGGATAGACGTAGACATTGTTCAGCTCAACGTAGGGTATGGAGTCCTTGCCGTCGAGCACCTTTCCCATCCTCACCTTGGGCTCGAAGGTGGGACGGTTCATGTCGATCTCGTCGTCGGTCAGGTCCTCCGGGTGCAGTGGCTGCGTGTTGTCGGTCTGGGCCACGGCGCCAAGCGTCAGCGACAATAAAAATATAATAAGGTAATAAGCTCTCTTCATGTTCATTTCAAGAAAAATTATAGTCTTCGAACGAATCAGCCAGGCTCTATCGGGCACCATTCTCCCGGCTTCTCACTCAGCAATCAGCCGGTCATATTCGCTGATCATCTGCTGGGCAACGTCGGCATTCTCGAAGCGCCTCACGTACTGGCGTGCTCTTGCGGCGCGCTCCTTTGCCTGGCCCGAGAGAATCTCGTTGAGCGCACGGGCCATTCCGTCGGCATCGTCGGGGTCGACATAGTAACTGTCGGGACCTCCCGCCTCCTCCAGACAGGAGCCCTTGGCCGCCACGACGGCCAGCCCGCTCTGTATGGCCTCGATGACGGGAATGCCGAAGCCCTCGTAGCGCGAGGGATAGACGAAGGCTGAAGCACGCTGATAGAACACCGGCAAGTCGTCGTTGGCCACACCCTCGAAGAACACGACGCGTCCGTCGACGCCATTGCGGGCGGCCCACTCCCTCACGTCGTCCTCATACTGCGTGTGGCGGCCCACCACCACGAGGCTGACATCGGCGGGCAACTTGCGCAGCGCCTTCACGGCCAAGAGCACGTTTTTGCGTTCCTCCACCGTGCCCACGTTGAGCACGTAGCGCTCGGGCAGGCTGTAGCGCGCTGCCACCTCGCGGCTCTTCTCCTCGCTCACGGCAGAGCCGAAACGCGTGTCGCAGCTCTGATAAATCACGTCGATGCGGTCCTCGGGATAGTCGCTATAATAAAGGATGTCGCGCTTGGTGCACTCGCTGATGGCCACGATGCGGTCGCACTCCTGCAGCGAGCGATAGAACTTGCGGTTGTAGAGCCACACGTCGACGGGCTTGTAATATTCGGGATGGCGCATGAAGATGAGGTCGTGAACGGTCATCAGCGAGCGTATTCCCGCCTTGCGCAGTCCCTGGGGCAGCTCGCCCGAGAGGCCGTGATAGAGACGGATGCCGTCGCGCCGTGCATCATCCACCACGCCAGCCGCACGCCAGCGGTCCTTGGAGAGGCGCCAGTGGCAGCCCGAATAGGCAAAGCTCACGCGAGCGGATGTCCTCACCTGCGAGCGGAGGTCACTGCGGCCCTCGTCGGGCGCATAGAGTACGAAGCGGTAGCGCCCCGGCAGCGCGGCGAGGGCATTGACGAGGTTACGGCCGTAGGCGCCAAGGCCCGTGCCGTTGGCAACGATGCGCTTGGCATCAAAGCCGATGGGGATGTATTCTCTGTCGTTTGTCATCGGTTGCAAAGATACAAACGTTTTGTGAATTCCACTTGAAAAATCGGAATTATTTGGAGAATCGTCGGGAAACCTTTATCTTTGCGAAAAATTTCGCAACGAAAAATTTCGCAAAAGGAAGGCCACGCAGAACTAATCGGAATTTTTTGTACCTTTGCAGAGAATGAGTAAAAGAAATATGATTATGGAGTCGCGGGTGAATCCCGACTACCACGGCGACGCGCCCTACATCAGGCAACTGCCGGAGCATATCGCGCAGACCGAGGTGGAGTGCATCTACAAGGGCCGCAACAACGTCTACAGGATGTCGCTGCCCAGCGGACGCTTCGTGGCCGTGAAGGCGTTCAAACCCCTCGACTGGTTTCATCGCTTCTGGTATACGATGGTGGAGCACGACAAGGCCCGCCGCAGCTACGACAACGGCATGCTCCTGCTGCAGCGCGGCATCGCCACGCCCACGCCGGTGGCCTGGCTGGCCGAGCGCCGCGGACGGCTGAAGCGTCAGCTCTACTATGTCTGCGCCATCAGCGACAGCCTGCCGATAGCCGACTTCATCACCGAGGATGAGGTCTTCGACCATTCGGCCACGGAGGCGCTAGCCCGGTTTGTGGCCACGCTCCACGAGAAGGGAATTATCCATCGCGACCTGAACAATGGCAACATCAGATGGCAGCAGGACGACACCGGCTACCACTTCGAGCTGATCGACCTCAACCGCATGAAGTTCTATCCCGAGGGCACGCTGCCGCCACAGCGCGTCTGCCTGCAGAACCTCACGCTCTTCTGCGAGCTGACGCCTCAGTTCCGCTACTTCCTGCAGTGCTATCTCGCCTTTCGCCATTGGCCTTCTGCCGTCATCGAGGAGGCCCTGCGCATCAAGCGCAAGCACGACAAGCACTGGAAACGGAAGAAGAGATGGAAGAGGATGCTGAAGTTGTAGGCTGTCTCAACCGTTAGCAGGCTTACAGCTCTCTGACCGTCTCAACCGTTAGCAGATTTTTCTGCAGGTCTACAAACCAACAGGGACCGCAATCCACGATGGTGATTGCAGTCCCTGTTTGCTTATGCTATACCTTATATTATTTAGCGACTTTCAATGGATAGACCTTTGCTTTTCCGCCCTTCACCATCAGCCGGCTGTAAGGCTCAGAAGGAAACACGGTATTGGTCATGGCCATCTTGCCGTCGGCGTCGAAGGCCTCAATGCTGCTGCGGTCGATGAAGAGGCGCAGCGTCTTGATCTTACCGAAAGTAGGAGCCTTGGTGACGGCCGCAAAGTCGTTGCTGAAAGCCGTCTCGCCACTCTTCGTGCGGTCCATGGAGAAGGTCTCCTTGGCTGCGTCGTAGGTCATAACCACCTGCTCGCCCTTGCTGTTGGACAGTGTGATGGTGGCTTTGTCACGCAACTGGACATCCACACGGCAGGCCGGAGTGAGATTGGCCTGCGGTTTGGCTGAGAAGGCAGCCATCACCTCCTTCGAGGGTTTCACACTCACGTAGCCTGCACCCTTGTATTCAAAGTAGTCCAGGTCGCGGGGAACGCCGTTGGAAGAGCGGTATTGGCGGGTGGGAACCTGATTGGCATACTGCCAGTTGCTCATCCATGTCATGGCCACGTGGCGGCCATCGGGAGCATTGTCGAAGGTGACCGTGGCATAGTGGTCCTTGCCCCAGTCCATCCATTTGGTAACCGTAGGCTCTGAATCACAAATGAACTGATGACCATCAAACGTTCCCGTGAAATACTGCGTCGCCGAACCACCGAAAGGTCCTCCGGGATTGATGTTGCAAACAAGAATCCACTTGCCATTGTCCATCTTCAAGAGGTCGGGGCATTCCCATACACCGGCGTGGCAGCCATAGCCCTCGCCGAAGTTGCTCTCGAACGTCCATGTCTTCAGATTGCTTGAGGAGAAGAGCTTCATGTGCTGTCCCTCGGAGACAATCATGACCCACTTCTTGGTCTGTCCGTCGTCGTAGCGGAAGACGTGGGGATCGCGGAAGTCGGGAATGTTGGACACGAGCACCGGGTTGTCCTCATATTTCTTGAAGGTCTTTCCGTTGTCGGTGCTTACCGCCATGCACTGCTTCTGCGCACGGCCTGCCGAAGTGTAATAAGCGATGATGGCGCCGCGGCCGAAGCCTGCGTCATTGTCGTGGTCTACCACGGCGCTGCCGCTGAAGATGGTTCCCAAGGCATCGGGAACGATAGCCTCGCCCTCAAACTTCCAGTTGACGAGGTCGGTACTCGTGGAGTGGCCCCACGTCATGTTCTCCCACTGCGAGCCGTAGGGATTGTGCTGATAGTAGAGATGCCAAACACCGTCCTTATAGAACATGCCGTTGGGATCGTTCATCCAGCCATAGGCAGGAGTGTGGTGGTAGACGGGGCGGAAGCGCTCACGGTTGGTCATGTCGTAGGTGTCCGACGTCTTCATCTGCTTCCAGGCAGCGAAGTCGCTCGTGGCGGCCTTGCTGGCGGAGTTGGCGGCATCGCCACGGTTGACAACGATGTCGAGCAGCACGTTCTGTGAATTTTCCGCCTTCAGGCACTTGATGTCGAGCGGCACGTAGTAGTCGACCTTGTTGACGGCCAGCCTCACGTTGAGCTCCTGCATCACCTGATTGTCGCGGATGACGCGGATGTGGTCGTTGTCCTGGCTTTCCTCAACAGGCAGGAGCACGAAGCGCTTGTCGGTAGAGACGCGCAGCATCACGTGGTTGTCGGCGAGGACCTGCGGCTTCAGGTCCTGGGCGGATGCTGACAATGTGGTCATTGTCAGCATGGCGCCAAGTATGATGGTCTTAAACGTTCTCATCTTCATCAGTTATTAATATCCTTTGTTCTGAGTATAAAGACCGGGGATGTAGAACATCTGGTTGTAAGGAATGGGGAAGTACTCATTCTTACCAGCGGTGAAGTGAGCGTCCTTGTAGTATTGGGCATAAACCTGACCGTCATAGGTATCGTTCTGCTCACGGTCGAAGTAACTGTTGAGCGTTGTGGAGAGCAAGCCCCAGCGGCGGAGGTCGAAGAAGCGCTCATGCTCCTGTCCCATCTCCAGACGGCGCTCCCAGCGCAGGCACTTGCGTGCGGTGGCCTTGTTCTGGAAGTAGGACTCGGGATAGAGGGCAATCTCGCACTGGTCGGCAGCGTAGTCGATGTGCTTCTTGATAGAGTTGGCAGCACGCTGGCGGATGTTATTGATGATGGTGCGGGCCTCAGCTTCACGGTCAAGTTCTATCAGGGCCTCAGCACGGTCGAGCATCGAGGCAGTGTAGCGGATGACATACTCGTTCATGGCGAAAGCCTGCCAAGGACTGTTGTAGGTCTCGCCCTTGCTGCGCTGCGGCACACACTTCATGTCGGTGTAGTAGCCATAAGTATTGGGCGTGCGCGAGTTGGCGGTGGTCAGCGTATACTCGGCCTCATACTTGTAGGGGAAGGTTGGCATGCCAACGGTGTGGAACAACCGCGGATCCCACTTCTGAGCGTTGGGCTGACCATTGACAGGATGTGCGTTCTCCTTTGAATAGTCGTCGAACTCAGGCAGACCGTTCTTAGTCTTGAAGGCATTGACAAAGTCCTGTGACGGCTTCTGGAAGTCCCAGCCGCACGACCAGATGCCCCAAACGCCATTCAGCGTATTCGACCAGTTGGCACGTCCGTAGGTGGTGTGGTCGCCACTGTAGTCGGAAGCCTGCACGGCAAAGATCGACTCCTTGCTGTTGTTGTAGTCGGGAAGGAAGATATCGCCATAATCCTCGAGGTAGCCATAGTTGGAGTTGACCACTACGTCGGTGTAGTCGACCACCTTCTGCATATAGGCCTTGTTGATATGGTCAGCACCGGTGCTGCCCTCATAACCGTCGCCCCAAGCGCGCTCGAGGTAGCACTTGGCCAGGTAGGCAGCAGCAGCCACCTTGTTGGCACGGCCTCCACCATCAGTGGGACTCTCGGGCAATACGTCGTAGGCTTCCTGGAAGTCTGCGCAAATCTTGTCCCACAGTTCATCGTTGGAAAGCTCGTCGTTGCGCGTCTGTTCCTGCGTGCCGTTCTGATAGACATTCTCGTCGATCCAAGGCACCTTGTTGTAGACCAGTTTCAACTTGAAGTAGAAGTTGGCGCGGAGGAATTTCACCTCAGCCAGGCGCTGCTTGGTTGTTGCCTCGCCAAGCTTCTCGTTGCCATACTTGTTGAGCGAGAGGATGGCACGGTTGCAACGCGAGATGGCTGCATAGAGACGGTACCAGAGCTCATCGAGAGGACCCAGCGTCGGGGTGAGCGTGGTGAACACTTCCACCGCATGATAGTCGGTGTCGGTCGTACCGGAACCGCCTTTGAGACAGTCGTCGGATGCCAAGTCGCCGTAGGGCCAGAGGTTGAAGGGATACTGGTACCAGCAGTCGCCCAGCATGGCATAGGCGCTCGTCACCATTCCTTCAGGGTCGGAGAAGGCCTTGTCCTCGTCAACGACGGCCGTGGGCTCATAGTCGAGATAATCGTTGCAGCCTGTGAAAGTCAGCATCATGCACAGAGCTATAATGGATAAGAATATCTTTTTCATTTTATTGTTCTTATTTAGAAATCAAACTTCAGTTTTTTCCAGTTTATGGCCTTTTAGAATCCTACCTGCAGACCAAACGAGAGGGAAGCGGCGAGAGGATAGTTCCAGTTGGGGTTCTCAGGATCTGAACATGTAAGGCTGCTGCTCTTCAGCGTCAGCAGGTTCTGACCGGAGAAATAGATTCTTGCCTTGGTGAGCATCAGCTTCTTGAGCAACTTGGCTGGCAGGTTGTAACCCAACTGCAGGGTGCGCAGCTTCAGGTAAGAGCCATTCTCCACATAGTAGGAGGAGACGCGGCCTTCGTCAGCAGTGTTGTTGGTTGTCAGAGCAGGGATGGACGAACCAGTGTTGTCGCTGGTCCAGGCGCCGAGCAGGCGGCTGCCCTTGTTGGAGCCGGCATCGGTGATGCTCCAGAAGTCGGTCTGGAATTTCTGGTTGTTGTAGACATCCACATCAGCCACACCTTGCCAGAACATAGAAAGGTCGAAATTCTTGTAAGTGAGTCCGATATTCAAGCCATAAGAGAAGGCGGGCACAGGGTCAAGAATCCAGGTCTGGTCTTTCTCATTGATGACGTTGTTGTGGTCGAGATCAGCATATTTCAGACCGCCGACACGGGCGTTGGGCTGACCGGAGGCGTCGACCTCTGTCTGATTCTGAAACAGTCCTTCGACAACATAACCCACCACAGAGCCATAAGGTTTCTTAGCCTGAACGAGATTCTCAGTCGACGTGTGGGCATAAGCGCCGGTTGTTGACGAGGGCAGACTGGTGACCTTGTTGCGATAGAAGTCGAGGTTGCCGTTGATGTCGAGACCGAGGCCACAAGCCAGTGTCTTGCGATAGCCGACGGTGAACTCCATACCCCAGTCGCGAAGCGAAGGACCGTTGGACCAGCGGTTGCCGCCCTCGCCCATCACTGCGAGATAAGCCGGATTGATAAGCATATCATCGATATTCTTGATATAGGCATCAATGCTTCCATAGAGAGAATTGTTCAGAACCATGAAGTCGAGACCGATGTTCCACTGGGTTGTGGTCTCCCATTTGAGACTTTCATTTGCAGTCTGTGTGGCGCGATAGCCTGAGGGGAAGGTGCCGGAGCCTTGCAGATAGAGGTCGTAGGCGGTTGAGGTTACGCGGTCGAGACCGTAGTCGGTGACATAGAGTCCGTAGTGTGCGTTGTTGTCGATACCCTGGTTACCGGTCTTACCCCAGGAGAGGCGGAGCTTGGCGTCGTTGAGCCATGATTTGTTGAGAAGCTGTGAGAAGCGGAAGCCGAGCGAGGCTGCGGGGAAGTTACCCCAGCGGTGCTCTGAACCGAAACGTGAGGAACCGTCGTGACGGAGGGTGAACGAAGCCAGGAGCAAGTCGTCGTAGTTGTAGTCGGCCTTGCCGAAGAACGAGGCCAGACGGTAGCCGAATTTCGCACCGCTATTGCGCATGGTGCCTGTGGCTGCATTGGGCCACATGTAGTTGACATCCTCAAGGGCATATCCTTCAGAATAAGCCTGGAAGTCGATGACGCTCTGCTTGTTGATCTCAGAACCGAGCAGGATGTTGAAGTGGTGCTTGTCCTTCAGGTCGAAGAGATAATTCAGCGTGTTTGACCAAGTGTAATTGGTGTTGTTGGTCTGGCCGAGCGTTGTCTTGGCGATGTTGTTGTTGACAATATCCGACTTGAAAGTGTGGGTCAGTGAATTGATGAACGAGGTGGTGTAGTCGATACCGAAGTTGGAACGGAAGGTGAGTCCCTTCATGGGCTTGATGTCAACGTAAGCATTGCCGAAGAGACGCCAGTAGTCAAGATGATTGTCCTTATTCTGATAGAGCTCGCGCATAGGATTCTGACGGTCGCTCATGCCACCCACAGGACCGGCGAAGGTTGTTCCGTCTTCCTCGTAGACAGGCACCGTAGGCGACATCTTCAGGGCATTCTCCATAGGAGCGCAGTCTACCTGCTTAGTATATGAGAGTGTGAAGTTCTCACCGACTGTCACCACCTTATTAATATTAAACGAAGTGTTCAGACGGGTTGAGAGACTCTGAAAGTCGGTATAGCGCAGAATACCACTGTTGTTTTTATATCCCACGGAGAAGAGGGCCGTCGACTTGTCGGTGGCATGCGACAGAGCAACATTGTAGTTCTGAGAGAAGCCAGTGCGAGAAATGACGTCCACCCAGTCGGTATCGGCGAGACGCATGGTCTTTTTGCGGTTGATGTAGCCATCGTAGAGGCCACCAATCGTATAGTTGACATATTGGCTGGTAGCAGGGTTCCACACGCGGATGCTCTCACCCTGAGGAGCATTGAGGTTGAGTCCGTAGTTGCTGGCATAGGCCACGGGGTCGAGTCCATCGTTGAGGGCTGCCTGGGCCATAGCCGTGGCATAGCCCTTGGTGTCGAGGAGTTTCATCTTCGACTGAGAGGTGTAGAACTGAGCTGTGAGATTGCTGGTGAAGTCGATGTTGATTTTCTTGTCACCCTTCTTTCCATGTTTGGTGGTGATGATGATGACACCATTGGCAGCGCGGCTACCATAGATAGAAGCCGATGCGGCATCCTTGAGAACCTGCATGCTCTCAATATCATTGCTGTTGAGCGTATTGAGTGCTGTGGTCATAGGCACGCCATCGACGATATAGAGAGGGTCCTGCGATGAGTTGAAAGAACCGATACCACGAATGCGCACCGTAGCAGTACCGCTTGGCGAGCCGGTGTCGGTGATGGTCATACCAGCCACCTTACCTTGGAGGGCCTTCATCGGGTCGGCGTCAGGCGACGTGGTGATGCCTTCTGTCTTCACTACCGACACGGCGCCCGTGAGGTCAGCCTTGCGCTGCACCTGATAACCGGTGACGACCACCTCGTTGAGGTCGTTGGCGGTCTCTTTTAGCATGATCTTCATGCCGTCGGTAGCCTTTACCTGCTGAGTGGAGTAGCCAATGTAGCTAATAGAGAGGGTGGCGTCCTTGCCTGCCTCGATGGTGAAGTTGCCATCCAGGTCGGTAACGGCGCCAGTGGTGGTGCCATCTACTTTGATGGTAGCGCCGATGACGGGTTCGTTCTGCTCGTCGATCACCATGCCATGAATTAATGCGTTTTGTGCCCAAGAAGCTGCACTCACCGTGAGGAGTGCCAAACTGAGCATTGTCTTTTTAATGTGTGACATAAAAATATGAGTTTTTAGTTTTTGATTCCGAAGAAACCATTATTGAATTCTGCTGCAAAGTTAGTTCAAAAAACGGCTTCCCTTAGTCGAAATTTCGTTCTATGTCTTCAACGATTGATACATGCAACAATCGTTGAAGACAAAGTGCTGATTGTTAACTATCTCGGGTTACTTCACTCTCTGGATAAGTTGCTGTGGCAGGCGTGGCATAGCCCCTTGCTGTGTGCAAACATAGGCGCTGACCTCCACGGCCAGGCGATGAGCGTCGGTGATGGGCATACCGGAGAGGATGGCTGCGGCGAAGCTGCCGGTGAAACTGTCGCCGGCTCCCACGGTGTCGACAACGTCCACATGAGGTGTTGGCTGGAAACTCTTCTCGCCCGGAGCGAAGACATAGCTGCCATTGGTGCCACAGGTGAGGACAAGCATCTTCAGATTGTACTTGCCGAGGATGAGCCAGCACTTGTTCTCGATGTCAAGACCGGGATAATCGAAGAGGCGGCCGATGGTGACGAGTTCCTCATCGTTAATCTTCAGGATGTCGCACTGGCGCAGCGACTCCTGAATGATCTCCTTGGTGTAGAAGTTCTGGCGCAGGTTGATGTCGAAGATCTTCAGGCTGCTTTTCGGCATCGTTGCAAGGAAGCGGTAGATGGTTGTTCTCGATACTTCGCTACGCTGGGCCAACGAACCGAAGCAGACGCAGTCGGTGCGGCGGGCAAGCGCTTCCACCTCGGGCGTGAAGGGAATGTTGTCCCAGGCCACATCGCGCTTGATATCGTAAGTGGGCACGCCATCAGCGTCAAGCTGCACTTGGACCGTGCCTGTGGGGAAGGGCACGCGCGGCATGATGTAGTGAAGGTGGCGTTCGCCGAATTCCTTCACCGTCTGGTCGCCCAGTGCATCATTGCCGAGAGCGCTCACGGCATAGGCGTCGAATCCGAATTGACTGGTATGATAAGCGAAGTTAGCGGGAGCACCGCCCAGTTTGCTGCCGTTGGGCAGACAGTCCCACAAGGCCTCTCCGAGGCCAACGATTGTTTTGTTCATAACGATGATGTTTTAGCTAGGAAGTCTAGATTTTCTAGAATCTTGATTATTTAATGTTTTTAATATACGTGAAGAGATAAGCCACGCCTACGGCCATGACAGTCACTGCACCGGCCTGCCCCATGGCGTCGCTGGCATAGCCCATGATGAGCGGGAACACCGTGCCGCCGAAAAGGCCCATGATCATCAGTCCGCTCACCTCATTCTGACTCTCGGGAACGCTCTGAAGAGCCTGCGAGAAGACTAGCGAAAAGATATTGCTGTTGCCATAGCCCACCAAGGCAATGGCAGTGTAGAGGACAAGCTTGCTCGTGCCCACGAAGAGGCCTATCATGGAAAGGGCCATCATCGTGACGGAGATGATGAAGAAGAGGCGGTTGTTGACCACGCGAAGGATGAACGAGCCAGTGAAGCAGCCCAGCGTGCGGAAAATGAAATAAAGAGAGGTGGCAAAGGCTGCATCGTTGAGGGTATAGCCAAGCCGTTCCATGAGAATCTTGGGAGCGGTAGTGTTAGTGCCCACGTCGATGCCCACATGGCACATGATGCCCAGGAAGCTGAGCAACACGATGGGCTTGCCCAGCAGGCGGAAACAAGTGGCAAACTGATGGCCAACGGTGGGCGACTTGCTGCCTGTGTAGACGCGCTGCTCCTCCTCAATGGGCGTGCCCAGGAGGAAAAGCGAGGCTGCGAGGCCAATCAGCATGTAGATGGGGAATAGGATGCGCCATCCGTAGCCGAAAGAGGGAATAGCCTGCGTGGAGCCCCACATGGCAATGTAGGGAGCCATGAAGGAGGCAATGGCCTTGACAAACTGTCCGAAAGTGAGGGTGGCTGCCAGATGGCCCTTCACCACTGAGGCAACCAGCGGATTGAGAGAGGTCTGCATCAGGGCGTTGCCAATGCCGAGGAGTGAGAAGCTGACCAGCATCAGCCCGAAACTCTCGCCGAAGAGGGGCAACAGCAAGGAGACGATGGTGACCAGGAGCGACAAGAGCACCGTGCGCTTGCGCCCGATGCGGTTCATCAGTACGCCCGTGGGCACAGAGAAGATAAGAAACCAGAAGAAGACTAGCGACGGGAAAATGTTGGCTGTGGCATCATTGAGACCAAGATCAGCCTTGACATAATTGGACGCGATGCCTACCAGGTCGACAAAACCCATGGCGAAGAAACAGAACATGACGCTGACAAAGGCCAGCTGATTGACTTTGCTGTTCATAATTGTTTTTAGTTTTTGTTGATTCTGAGCGCAAAGTTAAGCAAAAAGTCAGCTAAGTCGTGTCGCCATTTCGTTCAAAGACTACCACGTTTCTTGCATGAAACAATCCTCATATCTTTTGTCACAAATGTTATATTGGCTATCCCGGTGCATCGGATATTTTCTGTGTTTGGGTCAACTGCCTCTCTGCACACTGGTGCACAATCGTTCCAACCTACTACCCCACCTTTCATACTATAAAAAAGCTATGACTTTATAATCATAATGACTGCCACGTGGTAGCAATAAGGTTGCCACGTGGCAGCAATGAGGTTACCACGTGGCAGCAATAAGGTTGGCACGTGCCAACCAACAAGAAAAGAGCTTTATCGACCTAAAAATCGTAGAAATCTATGAAAATCAAGTACGATATTCACACACCGAAGAACGCTAGAGGAGAAGACAGTAAACGAAAATGCGTAGTCTCTCCCCTTAGCATCATTTATCCAACTTATGGTATAGAAAGTCTAATACGATAGGAGCAGGCTTCTTCAATCGGATAATGGGGTCAATGAAATATAAATTTGTACCATCGGTTAAGACGTTATCACTGTTTGCAGAGCCATCTGTGATGGAAAGGTAGTCGTTTGCATAATAATAACGGTCTTCCTTGTGAAGATCAAGCCTACGCAATCAGGCGTTGGCTCTCTGCCTCTTGCGCTGCAACTCCCGTGCCTTGCTCGTAATCTCCATATTGTTCAGAGGATAGCCCAGCCTCGAACACTCTAATATCGCTTCGGTCGCTATCCGCCTGTAAGCGGGATTCAAGCTCAACACATATTGCTGGGCGTTCTTCCCGTTTCTTAAATATAGATTCGATAATCTTTCGTCCATAGTGCCACATCTCCTAATTATGATTCTTCTCAGTTGCAAATATATGCTGATTTTTCTATCATGCAAATGTTTAATTATATTTTTCAAAATTGCATCCTTTATGGAAAGTACAGAAAGTCTCTCAGATGCAGAGGCTACTCGTCCTCCCGCTTCAGCTCTGTAGGATACTTGCCATATTGCTTCTTGAAACATGAAGAGAAATAGCCGGGCGTGCCGAACCCCACCTCGTAGGACACTTCGGCCACGGTCTTGTTGGTAGACTGCAAGAGCTTGTAGGCCCGTTGAAGACGGAACAGGCGCAGCAGTTCTACGGGCGACATTCCCGTCAACGCCTTCACCTTGCGATAAAGCTGCACGCGGCTGATACCTAAGTCGGCGCCAATATCATCCATCTTGAGCTTTGAATTGCCCATGTTCTTGTCGATGGCTTTACGCAGGGCGTCCATAAACTGTTTGTCGGGCGTGGTCATTGCGGGTTCGAAGGTATCGGTGAGCGCACCGCCGTCGGCATACTGATCCTTAGCGAAATGCTCGCGCAGTTGGCGACGGTTCTTGAGCAGACTGTCCATCTGGGCCATCAGCACCTTGGCATTGAAAGGCTTGGTAATGTAGGCGTCGGCACCGCTGCCCAAGCCTTCCACCCGCTGTTCTTCGGTGCTACGGGCCGTGAGCAGAATCACAGGAATATGGGATGTCATCGTGTCGTCCTTAATCTTGCGGCAGAACTGCAGTCCATCCATCACGGGCATCATGACATCACTCACAATGAGGTCTGGTACTGACTCACGGGCCAATTTCAGTCCGCTCTCACCGTCGGTCGCCTCAATGACATAGTAGCGGTCGGTCAGCAGCGTACGGAGATAGCGCCGCATGTCGGCATTGTCGTCGACAACGAGAATGGTAGGCAGTCCGGCGTCGTTGCTGTTGGTCAGCATCTCCAGATGTCCTTGCTTTATCTGCTCGTCGGAAGCATCTTTCTCTTGGGCCGTGGCCACGGTGAAGTCGTCTACCGCTGGCGGAGTGTCGTTGCGGAAGTTGAGCACGTCGTAGACAATCCTCGACAGCTGGCCTACATTCCTTTGCAGGATATCCACCAATGAGCGGTCGTGCTCATTCAGCTCACTGCTTGCGGCAAGTTGGCCCAACGGACCTTCGATGAGGGTGAGCGGCGTGCGGAGCTGGTGGCGGGCATTGGTGTAGAAGAGGGTCTGTTCCTTGTTCAGTTGCTTCTCCTTACGGTTAACTCTCCTCGTGATGACGACCACCCGCCAGATGAGGATGATGGCCACAATGAGCAAGACGATGGCTACAACACCCACAATAAGCATCGTGCGCTGCATGTTGTAGGCACCAAACAGCTTGTCGAGCTTGTCCTGCAGTGTCAGCAGGTTGTCGCTCTGGCGCTTCATCTCCATGCTGCTCTGCATGATGACGGAGGCGTTGTCGGGGGTGACGATAACGCTGCGCATGGTGTTCTCGTGCTTATAGGGCTTTCCTTGCAGGATGTCCAAGGCCAGCCTGACAATCTGCTCGCCATGGGTGGGATAGATATAGGTTCCTGCAAGCATTCCCGTCTCCACATTGTCGATACCTTCTCCCTTGCCTGGCAGTCCGTCGATACCGAGGAAGCGAATGCCTTTTTCCAGATGCAGCTCCTTCGCTGCCTTGTAGGCGTTTCTCGCCGCAAGGTCACTGTGGCAGAAGACGATGTCGGGAGTGGGATGGGTAGAAAAATAGCTTTTTGCCTTTGAATAGGTCTGCTCAGAAGACCAGTCGGTGACCACCATATCGTATTCAACCTCAGGATTGTCCTTCACCACAGAAGCAAATCCCTTATGGCGGTCGATGGCGGGTGACGACACATTGCCTCCCGTTATCTCCAGAATGCGCGGCCGGTGGTCGTAGCTCCGCTCGTGCAGAATCGACAACGCATAATGGCCCATAGCCGTTCCAGCCTCAACGTTGTCGCCACCGATGTAGGCGGTGTAGTGGTTGGTGTCCACCTTACGGTCGAACAGCACAATGGGAATGCCACGCTTCCAGGCACGCTCTATGGCCGGAGTGATGGCCTTATATTCATTGGGGGAGATGACAAGCAGGTCGACGCCTGCGTCGGCGAGGCTGTCTATCTGGGCTACCTGCCGTTTGGAGTCGCCCTCCGCACTGACAATGTCTACTTTTACTACATTATTATATAGATGCTGTGCCGACCGCATCTCCTGGTTGACCTTTTCCCGCCAGGAGCCGCCCACACATTGAGAAACCCCAATGGTATATTCGGGGGATGCATTGCGACAGCCTACGAGGAGCGCAGCCATGAGAAGGAAACAGACAAAATAATGACGCATAATGTTCAGGTTTTCTGCAAAGATAGCAAAAAATTTGAAATCATGCGTCAATATATGAACATTTCGATAAAGAAGCGCTGCCTATCGGTCGTCCTCTACCCTAACTCTTCCCTCGTCGGTGAGGAGCATGTCGCGGGTGAAACGATAGGTCGTGGAGGCGAGGGACTGCGAGGGGTCGTAGTGGTCGCTCTTAATGTTAAGCAGTCCGCAGAGCAGGTCGTAGGCCAGGTCGTTGGTGAAATACTTGTCCTTGTTGGCTTCCAAGGCGGCAGTAGTCTCGGGGAAGACTTGGCGGTATTCGTCGGAAAGATAAATCCACATGGGAATCCTCACCATGCCGAATCCCAAAAACCAGGGCAGACGGCGCTTCTCGGGAATGGCACCATGGTCGGAGAAATAGACCATTGCCTCGAGATGGAGCTTCTCCTTGGCGTAGCGATAGGCGCGGCGCAGGATGTAGTCGGTGTAGTGGAGCGAGTTGCGGTAGTTCTGTACGTTGTCGCCATCCTTGAGCTCTCGCGCGGCGGCATATTCCGGGGTGTAACGGTTCTGATAGTTGAAGTGGCTTCCCATCAGATGGAGCACCACCAGGTTGTTGACATTGGGATTCACCTCGTCGAGAAACTCCAGCAGCGACTCGTCGTAATAGGGCTTACCCACCTCCTGTTTGGTCCACTTTGCCACATCGGCGGTCTCGGCGATGAGCGTCACCGGCGTGTCGTTGGAGCCGATGTGACCCTGATTGCTGTACCAGCTGACGCGGTAGCCGGTCTTGTGGGCGATGTCGACGATAGACACGGCATCGTTGAAGTCGATGTCGTTGTAGAGATTTTTCTCGGTCAGCGCGCGCGACAGCGACGGCACGGTCTGCATGGCGCACGAGTAGGCATGGGAGAAGAACACAAAACGAGAGTCGTTCTGTGCCTTATTGGTCTCCCAGGGCGTGGTCTCGAAAGGCTGCGGCGCATAGCAGCTCATGTAGTCGCGGCAGGCCGACTCGCCGATGACGAGCAGCACGGTGTGGGGCTTGGGCAGCCCCTTCGCGGGAGCCTCCACTTGCAGATGGTTAAGCCGTGAGGTGACCTCGTGGCGATAATTAGCGTTGCTGCGCTGATAAGTGCGCACGTCGAGATAGAGCTGCGCGATGCCCGTACGCACGAAGAGTCCGTGGTGAGGCTTGAAGAGATAGAAGCCAAAGAAGATGACCAGCCCAAGCACAAAGAAATCTTTGAAAAGCAGCGCAAATCCCGTGAAGGGATCGATGCAGCGGACTCCATCTCCTATCAGCGTCGTGCTGACGACTGGCGGCGCAAAATTCAGCGCAAAGCATAGGATTACGGCAGCCAGCAGCGGCACGACCATGCCCAGAACTTTCGGCAGGGAGAAGCTGTGAATGAACTCCAGTATCTCGTTCTCGTTGGTCTCCAGCAGAGGCTGCATACCCGACGTATCGATGCATACCTTATATATAAGGTAATAGCCCACCTCCATGATGGGGATGAGCAACAGCACGCTCTCCACGGCGCCACAGACTATGGCCGCGGCTGTCTCTGAGAAAAGTCCTATCAAGGAGTTGAGTCCCACGAGGAAACCGAAGAGATAGAGCGCGAAGGCGATGTCGATATGATTGTCGTAGTCAGGAGAGCTGCGCCTGTAGGTGAGGTCGTTGGTGATATTCCACGTCAGCATCCATGCCACGCAGACCACCAGCGCAGCCACCACCTGCGGCGACCACACGTAGAAGTCGGTCAGCGCCAGCGTAATGCCAGAGAGCAGCGACGCAATGAGATAGCGTCGTCCCTGCTGGCGGCGCGACGTGGGAGCGAGTCCGCGGTTGAATCGCAGAAATATCAACATTGAGGCTGCGTAGAGCAGCAGCATGAGCACGAAGATTGTGAGATTTCGGGATGAGGCAAGCATAGAATCCATTTCTTTTGACGTGCAAAATTACAAAAATTATGTAAAATAACATACGGAAAAAGCCAAAAGAAGCAGAAACGCCCGCTATTTAGGACATTTAGAACATTGGCATAAACACTGATAAAAAACAGCTCCCCAGCTTTTTCACAAAAGTTGGGGAGTTGTGTTACCTGAAATACTTTCTTTCTTGATAACCTTAATTAAACTAAAACCTAAATCTATCTACCTGAATCTAAATCTTAAAACCTAATAACCAAAAACTAAAAACCTATATAAAAACAATCTATTAACCTTAAACCTATTGAACTAAAAACCTAATCTTTTTAATCCAGCCCCGATGGGCTTTTGTCTTTCGACATTGCAAAGATAGTATCTTTTCTGTTATTATTCCAAATTTTAGGCTGAAAAACTACGCAAAATGAGTGCATTCTTGACCCAAATCAAGGAAATTGTGTGCGAGCACAACAATTTGAACAACTTTTCTCAATCGAAAGGTAGATTATTGAAAAGCGTAAGATTGAACAACGGAGTAATGATGCCGGCCATTGGCTTTGGCGTCTATCAGATTCCCCAGACAGAGACTGAGCGTGTGGTGAGTGATGCACTTGAGGTGGGCTATCGCATGATCGACACGGCCCAGTCATATTTCAACGAACAGCAGGTCGGCGACGCCATCAAGCACAGCGGTCTGAAGCGTGAGGACCTCTTCATCACGACGAAACTGTGGGTGCAGGACTATGAATACGACGATGCCCTGCGTGCCTTCGACGAGTCGATGAAGAGGCTGGGCCTCGACTACCTCGACCTCTACCTTCTCCACAAGCCCTACGGCAACTACTATGCCGCCTGGCGTGCCTGCGAGAAGCTCTACAAGGAAGGCCGCATCAAGGCCATCGGCGTGACGAGTTTCTCGAGCGAGCGCCTGCAGGACCTCTTCCTCCACAATGAGGTGAAGCCTGCCGTGAACCAGTTGGAGACCAATCCCTTCTTCCAGCAGAAGGAGGCCCATGAGTTCCTGCAGCATGAGGGCATCCAGCACGAGGCCTGGGCTCCCTTCGCCGAGGGCAAGAACGGCATCTTCACCCATCCTGTGCTGAAGGCCATTGCCGACAAGCATGGCAAGTCTGTAGGTCAGGTGGTGCTGCATTGGATGATTCAACGTGGCATCGTGGTCATTCCCAAGTCGACCCACCTGGAGCGCATGAAGCAGAACATCGACGTGTTCGACTTCGAACTGATTCCCGACGACATGCAGCGCATCGCTCAGATGAACCAGACCGACAAAGGCACAGTGAACTTCAACGATCCCGCCTTCATCAAGCAACTCATCGAGACATACGGATAAAAATAATAGAAGACCCACCCCAACTAGCCGGGGTGGGTCTCCTATTGATGTTGCGTGACAGTTGTCACGAAACAACGTGACAGTTGTCACGCACGAACGTGACATTTGTCACGAAGAAACGTGACATTTGTCACGTTGACGTGACGGTCGTCATCTTTATCATGTCTATATAATATACCAAGCGCTGAGAGATGAATCTCAGTCCGTAAAGAGGAAGCGTTCCGCAAGCCAGAACCTTATCTGAAAGTCGAGACTACAATAGCAAAGGATATCCGACAGGTCGCAAAAGCTCCATCCGCATTGCATAATCCCTCCCTTCGGAGGCATAGGATAGATATGGAAAAGGGAGGCTCCATTGCTGGGGTCTCCCTTTTTTATTTATTGTTCATGTCTTGCCTGTGGGGTTACTTGCCCTTTTGCCGCTTGCCGGCAGAAGTGCTGACGGTATCGGCCAGAACGAAGTCGAGCTGGCGCTTCTCCAGGTCGGCACGGGCCACCTTGATGCGCACGGGATCACCAAGCTGATACTTGTGATGGTGGCGACGGCCCTTGAGGCAGAAGTTGCGCTCGTCGAAGTCGTAGTAGTCATCGTTCAGGTCGCGCATGGGCACCATACCCTCGCAGTGGTTCTCGTCGATTTCGGCATAGATGCCATACGACGTGATGCCGCTGATGTGGGCATCGAACTCCTCACCAATCTTGTCGCCCATAAACTCTACCATCTTGTATTTGATGGAGTCGCGCTCGGCGTTCTGGGCCACGATTTCCATGTCGCTGCAGTGCTCGCACAGTTCCTCGTAGTGCTTCTCGTTGGCCGAGCGGCCTCCGGCCTGATACTTCGTGAGCAGACGGTGGACCATCGTGTCGGGATAGCGGCGGATGGGCGAGGTGAAGTGGGTGTAATACTGGAAGGCCAGACCGAAGTGACCGATATTGTGCACGCTGTACTTAGCCTTCATCATGGCTCTGAGGGCCACGGCCTGAATGGCCTTCTGCTCGCGCTTGCCCTCGGTCTCGTCCATGAGTTTGTTGAGCGAGCGGGCGATGGCGCCCTGCGTGCCGTCGGTCTTCACCTTGTAGCCGAACTTCACGGCGAAGGCTCTGAGCGTCTCCATCTTCTGCGGATCGGGATTCTCGTGAATACGATAGGGGAAAGTCTTGGGCTTGCGGCCCTTCTTCACCTTGCCCACGCTCTCAGCCACGGTGCGGTTGGCCAGGAGCATGAACTCCTCCACGAGCTTGTTGGCATCCTTCGACCGCTTGTAGTAGCAGCGGATGGGGTGTCCCTTCTCGTCGACATCAAAATGCAGCTCCTCAGAGTCAAACTTCACCGAGCCGTTCTTGAAGCGCTGTTTGCGCAGGAGCTTTGCCAGCCGGTCGAGGGTGCAGAGCTCCCAGCCGTACTCGTCCTTGAACTTTCCGTCGACGGGCTTTGCGGGCTCACCCTGTCCGTCCACAACACCGTTATCCTCCAGTACCTGCTGGGCCTCCTCGTAGCAGTAGCGGCGGTTGGAGCGGATGATGGTGTGGGCGATGCGGTAGGAATTCACCTCGGCATCGTCGTTGAGCTCGAAGATGACACTATAGGTGAGCTTGTCCTCGTCGGGGCGCAGCGAGCAGACGAAGTTGCAGAGTCGCTCGGGCAGCATGGGGATGGTGCGGTCGACGAGATATACGCTCGTGGCGCGCTTCTGAGCCTCGCGGTCGATGATGTCGCCCTCCTTCACGTAGTGGCTCACGTCGGCAATGTGTACGCCCACCTCGTAGAGTCCGCTGGGCAGCCGGCGGATGGAGAGAGCATCGTCGAAGTCCTTGGCGTCCTTCGGGTCGATGGTGCAGGTCCACACGCCGCGCATGTCGATGCGCTCGGCCTCATCCTCCTTCGTAATCTCGCCCGTAATCTTGTCGGCAGCCTTCTCCACGGCCTCCGGATACTTGTAGGGCAACTGATACTGGGCAAGGATGGCGTTCATCTCGGTGTCGTTGTTGCCAGCTGGACCGAGGATGTCGACCACCTCACCAATGATGTTCTTATGGTCGGCGTCGGGCCACTGCGTCACCTTCACCACGGCGCGGTCGTCGGTCTTGCCGCCCTTCAGCTTGCGCTTGGGGATGAGGATGTCGTGGACGAAGAGGTTGTCGGGCGTGACGAGGTAGGCCAGGTCGCGGTCCACCTTGAGCCGGCCAACGAACTGGTCCTTGGCACGATGGAGGATCTCGATGACCTGAGCCTCCTTGATGTGCTTCTGCCGGCGGGCCATGAGGCTCACCTTCACGCGGTCGCCGTTGAGGGCTCCCATGGAGTTGCGCTCAGAGACGAAGATGGGCTTGTCGCCACCGTCGGGCATGAAGGAGTTCTTGCCGTTAGACTTGCGGATGAATGTTCCCTCCTGCACCTGTCCCTTCGTGTTGAGCTGATAGGTGTTCTCTCCGGTCTTCGATACGAAGTCGTCCCATTCCATCTCGTCGAGGATGTCGATGGCGAGCATCTTCAGCGGATGGGTGTTGAGGTGGAGGGTCTTGAATATCTCTTTGTAAGTGAAAGCCTTGTTGGGCTGCGAGGAGAAGAGGTTTTCCAGCACCTCGCTGAGTTGTTTCTTGGTCAGGCGTTTGCCTGCTTTCTTTCCTTTAGCCATAGTATGCTTGATTTTTTTAATCAATAATTCATTGTGCCGTTGACCATGTCCTCGCTCTTCCAGGGAGCCGGGGCACCGCCAAGGTATTCGTGGAACCACTCCAGATGGGCGTTGTAGTAGAGCGGCATGGAGCGGAGCGTGCTGGGCCAGTGGCCGTCGTTCTTGAACACGATGATGCGGCTGGGGATGCCGAGCGTCTGGAGCGTGGAGAAGTACTGCAGGCTCTGGGTGTAGGACACGCGGTAGTCGCGCTCGCCGGTGATGATGAGCGTCGGCGTGGCAAAGTTCTTCACGTAGTTCGATGGGCTCCACTTCTGATAGAGGTCAGAGTTCCAGGGCTGTCCGTTCATCTCGAAGTTGGGGAACCAGAGCTCTTCGGTCGTGCCCCACATCGACGGCATGTCGTAGAGTCCCATCATCGAGGCCAGGCACTTGAAGCGCTTGGTGTGGCCCTGGAGCCAGTTCATGAAGTAGCCGCCGTAGCTCCATCCCATAGCGGCCATGCGTGTGGAGTCGACATAGTCGAGTCGGGCCAGCGCGTCGGTCACCTTCATCACGTCGACGAAGGGTTTTCCGCCCCAGTCCTGGCTGATGTCACGGCAGAACTGCTGTCCGTAGCCCGTTGAGCCGTGGGGATTGGGATAGGCCACGATGTAGCCTGCGCCGGGATAGACCTGCCAGTCGGCACGGTAGGAGTTCATCCATTGCATCTGCGGACCGCCGTGCACGTTGATGACGAGTGGGTATTTCTTTCCGGGCTCAAATCCGTGGGGCTTCACGATGAACACCTCCACACTGTCGCCGTTGGCGCCTTCCACCCAGAGTTCCTCCGACGGGCGAAGGTCAACCTCCTGCTCGAAGGCATCGTTGAAGTGGGTGATCTGGCGCTCGTTCAGGCCCCTGCGCGAGGGCGTGGCCTGATAGAGGGCGGTGGGCTTGCCGGTGGTGGAATAGGTATAATAGAAGTTGCCCTTGTTGTCGAAGTCGAACGAGCTGATGGCCCGGTGCGGGATGACGCTTTCAATCTTCTTGGTCTTCAGCGTGACCTTGTAGAGCGGCTCGTAGCCACGCACCTCGCCGAGGAAGTAGATAGCCTTCGAGTCGTTGCTCCACTTGAAGTTGTCCACCCAGTTGTCAAACTGTTCGGTGAGCACAGTCTTCTGGCCTGTGGTGCGGTCGATGACAGCCAGTCGGAAGCGGTCGCTCTCATAGCCGGGAACGGTCTGGAAGCGGTATGCGATGTAGCGGCCGTCGGGACTGTACTGCGGACTGCCGTCCCATGCCTTGTTGTCGGCCGTCAGACAGCGCGCCGTGCCTCCCGTGACGGGCACCACCCAGAGGTCGGCATTGGTCGAGGCCTCGGGATGCTGGTCGTGGTTGGAGAGATAGCAGAGTTCCTTGGAGTCGGGACTGAACGCGAATCCCTCGGGACCGGAAGGAGAGAACGTAGGCGAATGAAACTCGCCGGGCGTCAGGTCGGTATAGGTGTCGTTGGCAATATTGTAGACGATGATGTGCCAGTATTTTCCGTCGGTGTAGTCGGTCCAGTGGCGGAAAAGGAGTTTGTCGGCCATGTGGGCCTGTACGGGGGCCTTGGCCTTGCGCTCATTGGCCTCAGCGTTGGCCTTTCCGTCGGCGCCACCGATGGCGGGCCACACCTCAGCGGCAAAGGCGATGAGATTGCCGTCGGGCGAGACCACTGCGCCCTGCGTGCCGAGGGCGTAATGGGTGAGCTGTCTTGTCTGTTGGCTCTTCACGTCGTAGCAGAACACCTGCGGACCGTTGTCGGCCGAAGCCGTATAGTAGAGTTTGCTGCCGTCGGGACTCCACTGCGGCGCATAGCCGTTGGCATCCTTCAAGGGCTGTCCGTCAAGATAGATGGCAACCGAACTGGTCTGACTCTTCAAGTCGGATGCGCTCACGTAGTAGGCCAGCTGCCCCTTGGCTGATACAGCGGGACCTATGGCTGTTTTCAGCCGGTAGACATCCGGAATGGTGAAAGCGCGTTTCTGGGCATTGGCGGCTGTGAGGCATAGCGCCGACAGCAGTGTGGTGAGGATTATGGCCTTTTTTTTCATAATATAGAGTTTATGTTTTTGTTTCTAACCTGCAAGATTGGGGCTTACGTGAGAGACGGCGGTGGGGCTGCTCCGCTATCTTAGTTTTAAGGTTTCCTACTTCTTATCGCCCTCATCTTTAATGCGGTAAAGTTACAAAAAATATTGGAATAACAACGAACTGTAACAAAATATACATAAAGAAATTTGCGGGATGGGCCGAAAAATCGTAAATTTGCAGTATTACAACACACTCTACGTGCGTTTTTCCATCGACAATCATCCAAAACAAGTATTCCGCTATGCGAAAAATCTTTATAGCCCTGGGTCTGCTTATCCTTTCGGGCAACGTGTCGGCACAGTTGAGCCGCACTGAAATCAAGAACGACATCAGCCTTGCCGCATCCAACTACAAGGCCTATTATGGTCCCACGAAACAACTGACAAAGGCTCCTGCCGGTTATACTCCTTTTTATATCAGCCACTACGGGCGCCACGGCAGTCGGTTCCTCATCGACCCCAAGGATTACGACATGCCCTACAACACACTCCACCGCGCCGACTCGCTGGGCAAGCTCACTGCTGCAGGACAGGAGGTGCTGCGCAAGGTGACGCTCCTGCGCAATGAGGCACAGGGCCGACTGGGCGAGCTCACCCTGCTGGGCGCCGAACAGCACCGCGACATCGCACGCCGAATGATGGAGCGCTTCCCCGAGGTGTTCAAGGGCAAGACCAACATCGACGCCAAGTCGACCATCGTCATCCGCTGCATCCTCTCCATGGAGAACGAGATGCTGCAACTCTACTCGATGAACCCGCAACTGCAGATTCGCCACGACGCGTCGATGCACGACATGTACTATATGAACGATGAGCATTCGCCCTACATCAAGGGCGCACGCAACGACGAGGCCATCAACGCCTATCGCGAGTTCATGAAGAATCATGTGGAGTTCAGCCATCTGATGACCGTGCTCTTCAACGACCAGGACTACGTCAGATACGTCATCGATCCGGGAGAGCTTGGCGAGCGGCTGTGCTCCCTGGCCTGCAACATCCAGAGCACGGAACTGAGAAAACAGTTCTCCATGTACGACATCTTCACCTTCGACGAGCTCTACAACTACTGGCAGATCAACAATGCCTACTGGTACAGCTTCTATGGTCCCAACAAACTCAACGAGGGAAAGGGCATGTATGTGCAGTCTAACCTGCTGCGCAACATCATTCAGGCCGCCGACTCGTGCATACAGCTTGGTCATCCGGGCGCCACGATGCGCTTTGCCCACGAGAGCGACGTGATGCCGCTGACGTGTCTGCTCAATGTCAATGGCTACGGCACGCCGCGCTCCAGCCTGGAGCAGCTCGACGACGAGGACTGGATCAACTATAAGATTTATCCCATGGGCTGCAACCTGCAGTTCATCTTCTATCGCGGCAAGGCCGGATCGCCCATCCTGTTCAAGCTTCTGCTCAACGAGGACGAGGCAGTGCTGCCCGACCTGAAGCCTGTCACAGGGCCCTACTATAAGTGGAGCGACTTCCGCGACTTCTTCCTCAAGAAGCTGCAAGACGCCCCCCGCCCATAAGCGCCCCATCTCCCCCATTCCCCATCACCCCCATTCACCCCATCCACCCCATAACATCAAAAAAATGGAAGATATCAAGAATAAGCGAATAGCCGTATTGCTCTCCGGCGGCGTCGACAGCAGCGTGGTGGTGTATGAACTGGCGCGCCAAGGACTTCATCCCGATTGCTTCTACATCATGATTGGTCCTGAGGAGAAGGAGTCGTGGGACTGCACGTCGGAGGAGGACATGGAGATGGCCACCGCCGTCGCCCACCGCTATGGCTGCAAACTGCAGGTGGTGGACTGCCACAAGGAATACTGGAGCCAGGTGACGCGCTACACCATGGAGAAGGTGAAGGCCGGATTCACGCCCAATCCCGACGTGATGTGCAACCGGCTTATCAAGTTTGGTGCCTTCGACGAGAAAATGGGCCACGACTACGACCTCATTGCCACCGGCCATTATGCACAGACTGAGTGGGAGGGCGACCACAAATGGCTTTGCACCTCGCCCGACCCCGTGAAGGACCAGACCGACTTTCTGGCCCAAATCTACGACTGGCAATTGCGGAAGGCTTTCTTCCCCATCGGCCATTATATGAAGGATGAGGTGAGGGAGATTGCCGAGCGCGAGCATCTGGTCAACGCCAAGCGCAAGGACTCGCAGGGCATCTGCTTCTTGGGACAGATAGACTACGACGAATACGTGCGCCGCTACGTGGGTGAGCAGACGGGCGACGTCATCGAACTGGAAACGGGGAAAAAGATAGGCGAGCACAAGGGACACTGGTTTCATACCATAGGCCAGCGCAAGGGACTCGGACTCGGTGGCGGACCGTGGTTTGTAGTGAAGAAAGACGTGGAGCGCAACATCCTCTACGTCAGTCATGGCTACGACCCGCAGACTGCCTACATGCAGGACATTCCCGTTCACGACCTCCACTGGCTCACGCTTCCGCCTCAGGCCGACGACCATACGCCACAGGCTGAGGGCGGACTGCGCATCACCTTCAAGATTCGTCACACGCCCGACTATCTTCCCGCTACTCTCGAACTGCTGGCCGACGGACGTGCCATCGTCCATGCCGACAAGCCGGTGCACGGTGTGGCGCCGGGACAGTTCTGCGTTATCTACGACCATGAGCACCACCGCTGCTATGGGTCGGGAGAAATCTTCTATCAGAGCTAAGATCGGACTTTTCTGATTTTTCGGACCAGTCAGACCAGTCGGACCAGTCGGACCAGTCGGAAAAGTCAGAAAAGTCCGATTAGTCAGAAAAGTCCGACCAGTCCAATCACTTCTTCCAATCGATTAGCTAGAAATCTTCTGCTAACTCCCAACTTTTTAGTAACTTTGCAGCCGGCTTCGGATAACAATCCGCTGCCTGTAATAAATATGGAAAGAAAAGACTTTGAAATCATGGCCCCTGTGGGCTCACGCGAGTCGCTGGCCGCAGCTCTGCAGGCTGGTGCCGACTCTATCTACTTCGGCATCGGACAGCTTAACATGCGTTCCCACAGCGCCAACCACTTCAACATCGAAGACCTGCGCGAGATTGCCGAGACCTGCAATGAGCACGGTGTGAAGACCTACCTCACGGTGAACACCCTCATCTACGACAGCGACATGGACGACATGCGCCGCATCATCGACGCTGCCGCAGAGGCCGGAATCTCGGCGGTCATCGCTTCCGACGTGGCGGTGATGAACTACTGCCGCGAGAAGGGCGTCGAAGTGCACCTCTCCACCCAGCTCAACATCGGCAACGTGGAGGCACTGAAGTTCTACGCCCAGTTTGCCGACGTGGTAGTGCTGGCGCGCGAGCTGAACATGGACCAGGTGGGCTACATCCACCAACAGATAGAAGAGCAGCACATCACCGGACCGGGTGGACAGCCCGTGCGCATAGAGATGTTCTGCCACGGCGCGCTCTGCATGGCCGTAAGCGGAAAATGCTACATGAGCCTGCATGCCGCCAACCGCTCTGCCAACCGCGGCGAGTGCACGCAGATCTGCCGCCGCTCCTACACCGTCACCGACGACGAGACCGGCTATCAGCTCGATATCGACAACAAGTACATCATGAGTCCCAAGGACCTCAAGACCGTGCGCTTCATCGACAAGATGATGAAGGCTGGCGTGAGGGTGTTCAAGATTGAGGGCCGCGCCCGTGGTCCCGAATATGTCTATACGGTAGTGAGCTGCTACAAGGAGGCCATCCAGAGCGTTCTCGACGGCACATTCACCGAGGAGAAGAAGGACCAGTGGGACGAGCGTCTCGCCACGGTGTTCAACCGCGGCTTCTGGGACGGCTACTATTTGGGCCAGAAGATGGGCGAATGGAACAAGCACTACGGCTCTGTGGCCACGGAGCGGAAAGTCTACGTGGGACGCGGCGTGAAGTACTTCTCCCGTCTCGGCGTGGCCGAGTTCACCTGCGAGGCATCAGAGTTCAGCGTGGGCGACAAGATGCTCATCACCGGACCCACCACCGGCGTGATGTATGTCACTGCCGACGAAATCCACGACGACCACGGTGCCGTCACTACAGCCCAGAAGGGCACACGCGTCTCCATCAAGGTCACGGGCAAGATACGTCCCAGCGACAAGCTCTTCAAGATTGTAAAGGCCGAGGAGATAGAATAGCTGTTTTCCTCCCCATCTCCCCAATACACCCCATCAACCCCATTCACCCCATTCACCCCCATAACACCCCATCACCCCCATTCACCCCATTCACCCCATTCACCCCATTCACCCCCATATCACCCCCATAAAACCCATCAACCACAATGACAATCAACGAATCACAAGACGAGGTTATCGAGGAATTCACCGACCTCACCGACTGGATGGACAAGTACCAGATGCTCATCGACTTAGGAAACGAGCTCAATGAGCTCGACGATAAATACAAGACCGAGCAGAACCTCATCGACGGCTGTCAGAGCCGCGTATGGCTGCAATGCGACGAGAAGGACGGCAAGCTCTTCTTCACCGCCGACAGCGACGCGCTCATCGTGAAGGGCATCATCGCCCTCCTCATCCGCGTCATCAGCGGCCACACGCCGAAGGAGATCCTCGACGCCGACCTCTACTTTATCGACAAGATCGGGCTGAGAGAGCATCTCTCGCCCACGCGCAGCAACGGTCTGCTGGCCATGGTGAAGCGCATCAAGGCCTACGCCCTGGCCTTCAACGTGAAAGACAACGAGGCTAAACAATGAGACAACTGCTGATCTTCCTCACGGCCCTGATCCTTCAGACCGGCCACGCCAACGCTGGCAACACCGACAGCCTGGCCGGAGCCTGTCTCAACGGAAGCCGATGGTTTGAGCTCGCTGATCTCTATGCCGCCGACAGCCAGCGCATCAGTCCCATGCTGCGCGACTTCTCCAAGGCCATGCTCGACCAGATGATGAACCGTCCGCGGCAGGCCATCGGCAGCATACGCACGCTTTTGCGCCGCCACCAGGCCCAGTTGGGCGGGGGCAATGTGGCATCGATGATCTTTCTGATGGCTTCCGACTACAGCAAGCTCAACCGTCCCGACTCGGCAGCATTCCTCTTGGAGAGTTTTCTCGACCAGACCAAGGACATTCCCGCCTTTCCACTCCGCGACCAGACGCGGCGCTCGCTCAACATCTACCGTGCCCTGAGTGGTTACCGGCTCTTTGAAACCGACGGGCAGCGAAGCTACAACCTGCCCCTCACGCTGGAGCGGATCGACTCCACGGGGACGCTCTTCATGGTGCCCTGCTCCTTCAACGGCAAAGCCTCGAAAGCCTGCTTCGACACCGGCGCGAGCTACAACGTCGTCAGCGCCTCTTTGGCCAGGAAGTGGGGGCTGCGTGCTGTGGCCCACGGCGTACAGGTGGAAGGCACCTCACGCGGCGAGGGCGACGTGGTGGTGGCCGACTCCATCAGTATGGGCAGCCTCACGATGCGCAACGTGCCCTTCGTGGTGCTCGACTTGGAAGCCAACAACGCGCACGCGCAGAGTTTGATGGGCAGTCTCGAACTGATCATCGGACAGCCTTTCCTGACGCGCTTCGCCCGTTACGCCTTCGACTTGGAGCAACGTGCCGTGTGCCTGTATACCGATACGGTGGAGGCGAATGAGAAGCCCACCCTCAGTCTGCCCAATTCGCTCCATGCCAGAGTGAGCAAGAACGGCCGCGTGATGGATTTCGTATTGGACAGCGGATCCACGACAAGTTCCCTGGGCACCGACTACTACCGCGACTACCAGCGCGAGGTGCTGGCCCGGGGCAAATGGGACATCCACGGCTCGGCAGGCTATGGCGGAGTGAGCTACAACAGCGTGTTCATCATGCCCGAGGTGAGTCTCAGCATCGGTTCCACGCCTTTCTTGCTGAAGCAGGTGGAAGTGGTGGCCATGGGCAGCCACGAGGGAGCCCTGACAAGGGGTTACGGCAGGTTGGGCAACGACTTCTTGCAGCGATGGGCCCGAGTGGAGATAGACAACGTGAACATGGTGATCAGATTGACAGAAAAGAAAACAGACAAATGAGAAAACTCAAGACTATAGAAATGCACCGTCTGAGCGTGGAGGAGTTTAAGGAGGCCCCTAAACTTCAGCTCACCGTGGTTCTCGACGATGTGCGCTCGCTCTACAATGTAGGCGCTGTGTTCCGTTCGGCCGACGCGTTCCGCATCCGTGCCGTATATCTCTGCGGCATCACGGCCACACCGCCCAATGCCGAGATCCACAAGACAGCTCTCGGAGGCGAGGACAGCGTGGACTGGCGCTATTTTGAGCGCACCGAGGACGCCGTTGAAGCCCTGAAGAAAGACAAGGTGAAGGTGTGGGCCGTGGAGCAGGTGGAGCACAGCACCAAGTTGCAGCGCCTGGAGCAGACCATCGCCGGCGACGGAGCCAACGCTACCTACGCCGTGATTTTCGGCAACGAGGTGAAGGGCGTAAAGCAGTCGGTGGTAGACCTCTGCGACGGTTCGCTTGAGATTCCGCAGTTCGGCACGAAGCACAGCCTCAACGTCAGCACCACAGCCGGCATCGTGATGTGGGAGTTTGCCAAAGCGCTGAAACTTGTAGAGTAATGCCCCTTTTTGAGTTAGAAGTTATATAAAGGCCGCTTCTAAAAATTAGGTTTAGAAAAATGAGCAGAGCCAAGCTTGCTTGGACTCTGCCATGGCGAGAAAAGGTGGACACTGGGCCAATACGACTCGACCTAATTTATAGAACCAGCCTTAAGAATCTCTTAACTTACTTATTTCTTAAGATATTCAATATGGTGTACCAGAAAATATCGTCGCACCCGACAAATCCAGTTCATTTTAGTTTTTAAAACCAAAACCAAGAAAACCCCTTTGTGCCAGCGCCAAGGGCTTAGACCCTCAGCCCCTACAATGGCAGATTCTCCTGCGTCGAATCTTGGCGCTGACACAAAGGAAAACCATGAAAACAGGCTATCGCCCCAAACCTTGAAAACAGGCTGTCGCATGGGAGGTCCGCTGCCCGTGAGATCCGCTGCCCTAAGCGGACAAGTAAGCCTTATAGGTTTTGTAGGTTTGTAGGGACAGGAACCGCGCCAGCCTGTTTTCATGGTTTTTCTTGCTGTGATGCAAGCCTGAGGCACGAAGAAAAAACAACGGGCGTAGCCCTTGCATCGCAGCAAGGGTTTTACTGGTTTTTGTTACAATAGAATCCTAAATTCAACCGTAAAGTTCCGCACAACGGATATTTTCCGAGGATTCTAAGCTATCATATAAGAGGGAAGGTAAATTGGGGGATTGATGGCCACGCATTTTGTATTCAAGAACTTATTCAAAAGTGGGTACAGCAAACTGAACACCCTACTTATTTCTCTTTTCTCAGCTTGGCGAGCAGGAATTGCTGGCATTCGTCAAGCATCTTCACACGGGCCAGGCGCATGACCATATAATAAAGGACAATGGCCAAGACAACGCGCGACAGCAGCAACTGCCACAGGCTGGTAATGGGCTCTGTGGCGAACCACGTGACGGCCATCACTCCGGCAGCGGCAAGAAGGAAGGGAAGAATATCCTTGAGGAAAGAGAACAACCGATAGCCCGTCAGCCGGTTGACCATGAACCATAATACAAACACCCAAAAGATATTCAGCGCCACATAGCTGAGCACCATGGCGAAGATGCCATAGCGGTGAACGATAATCATGATGATAATCTGGCACAGACCGAAAAGCGTCGTGCTGAGCAGGTTGAGCGATGAGCGGCCCTTACTGATAATCATGTTGTTGAACACCCACACAATCGGGTAGAAGGCTCCACTGATGCAAAGAAAGCGCAGCAGCGTGGCACTGAACAGCCATTTCTCGGTAATCATGATAACGATAAACTCCCTCGAAACAAGCGACAGTCCGAAAAGGAGCGGAAAGGAGATGAAGGCCGTGAAGCGCACCAGCTTGCGCATGGCGTTGAGCTGCCGCCCGCTGTCGTCGTTGAGCTGGGCCAGCACGGGCTGGGCCACGGAGTTGACCATGCCCTGCACCACGTAGTTGCACTTCGACTGCCACTGGTAGGCCTGGTTGTAGCAGCCCGTGTCGTGCTTGGTGAAATAGCGGCCAAGCAGGATGTTGAGCACGTTGATGTTGATGGCATCGACGATTCCCGCGCCGAGGATCTTCACCGAGAAGGGGAACATCCGCTTCACGGGACCGAAGTCGATGTGCATCGTGGGTCGCCAGGGCGAATAATGCCAGCGCAGGAGCGCCACGGTGAGGATGTAGACGATGCTCTGCGTGGCCAGCGACCAGTAGGAGAATCCCGACCAGGCCATGCCCACGCCTATCGTGGAGGAGAGCAACACGGCAATGATGCCGGCCTTGGCCTGCTGCTTCACGCGGAGATTCTTCTGCAGCCATGCGCCCTGAGCGGTTCCGATGTTGGCGAAGAGGAAACCCAGGAAGGCATAGCGGCAGAACCATTTCAGCTCCGGCGTATGATAATAGTTGGCGATGAGAGGCGCACAGAAAAAGAGAATGACGTAGAGCATCAGTCCCGCGAAGATGTTGAACCAGAATACGGAGTTGTAATCGTTGTCCTTCGGTTCTTTCAGGTTCACCAAGGCAGCGGTGAACCCACTGCTCTGCACGATGGCGGCAATCTGCGAGAACACGGCAATCATGGCCATCATACTGTAGTCGGCTGGGGTGAGCAGACGTCCGAGCAGGATGCCGAAGAGCGCGCCCAGCAACTGCGTCACGCCATTGTTGAGAGCTCCCCAAAAAAGTCCCTTTGCCGTTTTCTCCTTCAGTGATTCCATGCTGCCTATAAGTATAAGTCGTAAACTGGCGGCAAAATTACAAATAAAAAACCAAACCGCAGTAATAATCCCTCATTCATCATCCACAATTTTCTGGTGAAGCCAAGTTTGCTATCGTCAATCTCCTCCCGAATGTTGTTGTGTAAATTGCTGATCTTCTGCACATAAATCGGGCATTAACGCAGCCCACTTCGTGGGTATCGCAATCGGGAAGACTTCCCAACCAGGGGATTCGATTCATTCGCTACGCCCATGTCGCTTATCCCCTCGTATGGAGTTCGCAATACGTCTTATTAAAAAAAGAGCAAGATAGGACATATCCGGGCACATGTCCGCTTCGCTCCCATGTACCCGGTTTCTGAGGTGTGGCCTTCCAGGCCATAACACATCATTCGCTTTCAGATTCGTTAGTAAATTATTCGCCGTAGCTCCTATTACGCCGCATGGTAGGAGGGCCGTCATTCCTGACGGCCAAGAAAGAACCAAAAAAGAACCCCGAATGCTCACCCAAAGTACATCTTTCGGCGGCAGGAATGCCGCCGCTCCTATTGCAACCCTTCGTCGTCAGGAATGACGATACAGACCCACCCCTCAGTCCCCTCCCTACCGAGGGAGGGGAAGAGAACATCACCAGAAAGTCAGTTGCAGACAGACAACCAGCCCTGAACGGGCTGGCTCTCAGTAACCCCAGTCAAGCGACGATAGGAGCGCAGACTGAGGATAGGGAGTCCCCACCGCTTGCTTCTCCCCTCCCTCTGTAGAGGCTGTAACAAAACCTCCGAGATCTTCACTAGCCAAACCTCCCTACACAAAAAAAATTCTCAAATTCGACAA
>ONYS01000065.1 GCA_900322095.1 uncultured Prevotella sp. | reverse complement strand
CTGAACACATTTTTGTTATTAATAGTCAGTTTTATACGAATTCACGAAATCTCTTTAACGGTCACAAAGATACTAATTATTTATGAATCAGCAAAATACACTTTTACAGGCAATCATTAAAATTCACATTTGTTAACTGTTAATCAGGGGGTCGTTGGTTCAAGCCCATCCTGGAGCGCCTTTATAAAACAAAGGAAATCAAGAGGTTAGAGTTCATTTATAAACTCTAACCTCTTACTTTTTGTCTGTAACTGTTCAACGAATGAATGTTTCCGACCGGTACGGATAAAAAGAGATGCTTTTTCCACACGCAGATTTCGCAAATCACGCAGATTTTCCGCCTCTATTCAACTTACGATTAAGCAGACCTTGCATCGCAAGGATAGATTTTGCTGATTTACAACAAACTCGATAGCCTTCTGATCAGTTCTCGCTTGCAGTCTGCCACAAGGCTTAATCTGCGAGTTCTGCGAGTTCTGCGTGAGAATATCTAATAGAATGCATTTTCAGCATCACCACACAGAAAAATCGATTCTTGAACGAAGTCTTTTATTCGCTGAACAGTTTCGACATTGCTGGCAGGACTGGATATTTTCAGTGGAAAACTGTTTCGATGCCGAGGAAAATTCCCACTTCGTCAGCAATGATTTCTAGACTCTAAAAAACAAATAACAACTAAAACAAAAATACAATGAAAGAACGTGGCCCTCTATGCCGCCAAAGCTCCCGAGCACGTACTGATTGCCGAGGTCCTCGTCCTGGCCACCCATCAGGCCAATGGTATCGTCATTGCCCGTGACCCGAACCGGAAAGAGCGGCTATCCTGATAAGTTAGGAGGCTGAAGACAGGAGATAGAAGTTAGAGTTAATACTGAAGGGCGTGGGCTCTGCAGAGCCGCGTCTTACGGAACGTGTGACAAATAGCGGGGCAATCACGTCTTTACCCAACGAGGCGTACTGCCTTTATTTCTTCCCCTGCCGTTCTTTCTTGATATATTCCGAAGGAGTCATTCCCATCTCCTTCTTGAATACTTTCGCGAAATAGTTAGGATCGGAGAAGCCCGACTGATAGGCCGTTTCAGAGACGTTGGAACCTTGACGGAGCAGCGAACAAGCCTTCTTCATGCGACGTTGGTGAATGAAGTCGCCAATCGAAATACCCATCACGGCCTTCATCTTTGTGTAGAGCAGGCTGCGGCTTATCGACAGTTCCCGCGTGATGTCGGTAACAGAGAAGTCGCTGTTGTCGATATTCTTCTCCACCAGGTCATTAATCTGGCGGATGAATTTACGGTCGAGGTCACAGAACATCACCTCATCCTCTTCCTCGGTCTTGTTCTCCGAGGCCACCACCTGTCTCTTTCTCACCAGTTTCAACATGTTGTTCACCTGCAAGCGGAGTGTTTGCGGATCGAAAGGCTTGGCCACGTAGGCCTCGGCACCACTTCTGAAACCCTGCAGCCGGTCTGCTGTATCGGCCTTTGCCGTGAGGAGGATGATGGGGATATGTGAGGTCCGCATGTCAGCCTTGAGCCGCTTGCATAGTTCATATCCATCCATCTTAGGCATCATCACGTCGGAAATGACAAGTTGCGCCTCCTTCTTGCTTAGCAGGTCGATGGCCTCCTCGCCGTTGCGGGCGGTCAGCACGTGATAATCGGCTGCGAAGAACTGTGTGAGGAATCGCAGCAGATGGTTGTTGTCCTCCACAATGAGGATATTGTTCTTCGAGGTCTCATCGATATTCTCCACGATTTGCTTCTGATCAGCCGAAAGTTCTTGCAGGTTATCGAGTAAGTAGGGCAGAGTCGTTGATTTGTGCAATTGCTCTCCATCCGTAATATTCTGCTGGGGGAAGGCTTGCGCCGAGACGCAGAGCCAGATAACAAACACTGACCCTTCGCCGGGCTTACTATGGAGTTCGATGGTTCCCTTCTGTTGCTCCACCAGTTTCTTCACCAGCGAGAGTCCAATACCCCATCCGTTGCTGTCGGCATTGTATCCTCGTTTGGTCTGGTAGTATTCGTTGAAGATTTTACTTTGTTCTTCCTCCTTGATACCAATACCGTTATCGCTGACGACGAGCCGCAGATAGTCGAAGCTGTCTTCCTTTCGGTTAGCTATAGAGGCACTAAGCTCCACATGACCGCCCTCTGGCGTGAACTTGAAGGCATTGGAAAGCAGGTTGGAGAGAATATAGTCTAAGAAGTTGGTCGAATACCATACCTCCTCACCATTATCCTCGCAGTGGAAGTCGAGCGAGATGTTTTTCTCTTGGGCCGAAAGCGTATAGAGTGGGCGCAACTGCATGATGTAGCCCATGGGATTTCCCTTGTGGAGATAGAGCGGGAAGGTATGACTTCCAATCTTGTTGAAAGTCACGAGCTGTTCAATGAGCTGCTGCATTTTGAAAGTATTCTTCAGTGCGAGCAGCAGATTATGCCTCGACTCGTTGTCAAGCCCTTTCACCGTTATCGATTTCAGCGGAGCCACAATGAGTGTAAGCGGGGTCTTCAACTCATGCGACACCGAGGAGAAGAAGTTAGTCTTCTCCTTGTCTATTTCGGCAATCTTCTCTTTCTCCATTTGAGCCATGCGCACCTCCTCTTGTTGTTTCTGACGTGCACGCAGCAGCCTGCTGTAAAAATAGAATCCTGCAAATATCAACAGAATGTAAAATATGTAGGCAAGGGTTGAGCGATAGAATGGCGGTTTTATGTGGATTTTGAGTTCCCTAACAGGACTCTTTTCCCAATCCTGACCAATGTATCTGGCCCTTATCATCAGCGTGTAGTCGCCTGGGCTCAGATTGGATCCGTTGAAGCGATGCTCACTGCCAATGTTGCGCCAATGGTCATCTTGTCCCTTCACCAACACCTGATATTCCACTCCGCTGTTCTGGCACGGAGCTATCACGCCAAAATCGATATAGAACGATTTACTTTGGCTGTAGCTCAAGATGATTTCGGTGGTTGAGTCGAGGTCTATCTTCAGCGGCGAGTCCTCCGAAGCGGTGGTCATCGGCTGATAGTCCACCACGAGTTTTTTAAGATGGACATCACATTTCGGGAAATTAATCTTTATGGCTGAGGGGTTGAAAATGATCAGTCCGTTGACGGTTCCCATGAGCATGCGTCCATCGGTTGCGCGCAGCGAGGAAGCAAAGTTGAACTGCGTCACGGGCAGTCCGTTGGCCGCAGAGAATTCATCCAGTCGAGTCCGGCTCTTGTCAAGTCGGTAGAGGCCTCGGTTGGTGCTGATCCAGAGGTTGCCTCCTCCATCTTCGTTGATGGAGCAGATGGTCTTAGTCGACAGCTGTTTTTCTTCAACAGACTTAAACGAGCCGCTCTTATTGTCGAGACGGAACAGGCCATAGCTGTTGGTTCCGACCCAAATAGAGCCATTATGGTCTTGGAAAAGGCTGATGATATAATTATCCTTCATTCCCCGTTTACCTTTGGCGAATTGAGTCACCTTGCCTTTTTTAAAATCAATCTTGAAGACGCCGGCATCAACTGTTCCTACCCACAGATTGTCCTGATTATCTATAAGCAGCGAATAGATGAAGTGGCTACGCAGTAAGGCGTTTTTCGGAGCAGTGAAGCTGTCGGTTGTGGGGTCGTAACAGCGCAGTCCGGCCATTGTGGCCACCCAAATCTTTCCGTTACGTTGTTGTTTTATGTCGAATACGCCCTCAGCGTCAATACCCTTCTCCAAATAATATCTTCGCTGACTTCCCGTTGCGGGATTGTAGCGGAAGAGTCCGTTGAAGCGGGTACCTATCCATATTTCGCCCGATTGTCTGTCCTTCATCAGTGCATGAACATTGGTTCCCAAGCCGTGAATGCTTTGCAGCTGAGCCACTGTCGACGTGTTGGAGTTGAAGATATTGATACCGCCATTCTCCAGTGCAAGCCAGAATACGCCCGGATTGGTCTCTATCATGCCGCGCACCACTCGCGAGGTCAGGTTGCCACTGCCCATTCCGGGCTGAATCCACAGGAAGTTGGCGCCGGCATTGGGCAGAATGTCCACTCCACCAAAGTAGGAGCCAATCCAGATGTTGCTACTATGGTCGCAGAGGATGCTGTAGATGGCGTTGTCGGAGATGGAATAAGAGTTGCCCATCTCATGCCAGAGTCGCAAAGCCTGCCCGTTAGGCTGAATGACCATTATGCCGTTTTCTGTACCCACCCACACATTGTGGCGGGCATCCTCGGCGATGGTTCTAACAACGTCGGCCGACTGATAAATCCTCTGTTGGCGGGTCTTCAAGTCAATCCACATCACGCCCTCACCATTGCGACCAATCCATAGCCGGTTCCGACTGTCCACCATGATGGGAATGATGGCCTCGTTGAGATTGCGAACAAAGTCGGGACCCGACTTGAGGCCCATCACATTGTAGATATGCTTCAGTTGTTTTTCGTAGCGATAGATGGAATTACTGGTGGCCACGTAGAGATTGTCCTCACGGTCAACGGCCAATGAGCGAATGCGTCCATAGTTGGGCGTGGGTATTGCAACGAACTTGTCGTTCTTGGGGTCGTAACGGTACAGGCCATTCTCTCCCGCATAAATCTGACCGCTATGATTCACTGCCATCGACCTGGCGTAAGCGCGGGAGTTAGGATAGTTCACGAAGTCATTGCTTGCAGGACGGTATCGGCTGATGCCGCTTTCGGTGCCAATCCACACATTGCCCTCACTGTCGGCCAAAAGATTATGAATATAGTTGTGGCCGATGGAATGGTTGTCTTTGTCGTCATGATAGTACACCTCCATTGTGTAGCCGTCATATCGGCAGAGGCCATTTCGGGTTCCTATCCAGATGTATCCGTTTTTTCCTTCAACTATAGCTTCCACCTCGGTACTTGGCAGCCCATTGCTGCTGTTGAGATGTAGAAAGCGATAGAACTGAGCTTTGCAACAGATTGTCTGGAATATAAGCAGTATTATGAGAAAAAACTTCCTTGACATTGTTCTTAGTTATGGTAAATTTGTCTTCTAACCGGGTAATTTTGTGTTTACACCGGGTATTTTTGTGCAAATTGTTTTATTTTGGTCACAAAATTAATGAATCTAAACGAAAAACATTAATAAAGGATGAGTTTTTTTCAGAGCACCTCGGTGTAAGGGGAAAATAAGGGCGAGGCGTTGCGCTGCCTTACGGAACGGGCAGCAGGGCAACGCTACGGCTACAAGCGGGGACAGGGCAGCTACAAGCGGGAACAGAGCGGATACAAGGAAGGGACAAAACGGCAGTCACAAGGCGGGGCATAGCGGCGGAAGCTGGGCCGCGCTTAAGCAATCTATTTTTTCTAAAAAAAAGCATGCAAACAAAATTCCACCTTTTCTGGAATATTTTCCCGTTTAAAAAGCGAAATTTAAGATACTTTTGCAGCAGAAACAGAACAAAAGGGCCGTAGAGTCTTGCTAAAAAGAACACTCTCCCGCCCGATCTACACAAAAACAACCTAACTGCAAATGCAAAAGAAAAATCTCTTATTGCTATTCTCGCTTTTCCTCTGTTGCCCATGGCAGAGCATGGCTCAGAGTCTGAATTGCACGATTAGCCTCAAACAGCCTGGCAACAAGGCTGTGAGCTTCGCTATGAAGCAAAGTGGAAACAACTGGATTGCAGCCAACGGAAAGCGCCTGCCACTGACGGTAAGTGAGCAGCGCGTGAAGGATGGCAATGCCACAAAAGTCACAGTAACTCTGACAGCCAACGAGAACACCTATTATAATATAGGCTTCGGTTTGCAGACCTCGTTCGCTACCGACGACTGCGATTTCTATCTTCCCGGTTTCTGGTATCACAAGAATCTTCGTTCGCCCAAGAACGCTCCTTCGTTCCGTGAATCCAAGAGTTGGAATGTACGCGAGGACCGTCTCTCCACTCCTCTCACGGGAGTGATGAGCAAGAGCGCAGGAAAATATTGGACCGTTACGCGCCAGATTGATGCTCCCCAGGAGTGCCTCACTACAGCCCTTGAAGGCGAGGTGATACTCTCCGGCAACACCTCTCTGGGCTATGTTGGTTTTGACAATGAGACCGGCAAGGCCACACTTACCTTCGGCTATCCTTACATGGAGACGCCAAAGCGCTACATCCGCAAGTTGACGTTGATTCCCTCCATTACGACCTTCGCCTATATGAAGAAAGGCGAGAGCAAGACGCTGACTTGGATTTTGAATGAGAACAACTGCAGCGACTACAGCGACATGGTAGAGCAGACTTGGAAGGCAAGCTACGATTTGCTCCGCCCGCAGCCCGTAGCCCAAGTCAACCCGGCACAGGTGAAGGCACAGCTGACCGACTTCTTCCGTCAGTCATACGTCGACAAGCATCCCTTGAAGTACAATTCAGGCATCACGCTGCGCGTGGATCAGTGCACTCCGATTGATGAGATTCAGTTGGGCTTCTGCGGTCGCGTGCTGCTCAATGCTTTCAACGAGCTGGAATATGGTGATGCCAACAACGATAAGCGCCTCTCCGAGATGGGTCGCGCCATCTTCGACAGCTTCCTGCAGAACGGTTTCACTCCTGCAGGCTACATTCTGGACAATGCCCACTACGACCGCACTCAGATCTGGGACGGCGTACACAGCATCCGCCAGCAGAGCGAGGGCGTCTACGCCGTGCTCCACTATCTGAACTATGAGCGCCGCAACGGTGTTCGCCATAAGGATTGGGAAAAACACGTACGCCAGATTCTCGACAACTTCCTCAGCCTGCAGGCCGAAGACGGCAGCTTTGCCCGTAAGTTCGACGATAAGGGCAAGGCCATCGATGCTACCGGCGGCAGCACTCCTTCGGCCACAGTACCTTTGGTGATGGCTTATCGCTACTTTGGCGACAAGAAGTATCTGAAGGCCGCTCAGAAGTCGGTTGAATATCTTGAGAAGGAAATCATCGTTCCCAGCGATTACTTCTCTTCTACCCTCGACGCCCGTTGCGAGGATAAGGAAGCAGCCATCAGCGCCGTAACAGCCACCTACTACATGGCCATGGTTTCCAAGGGCAAGGCTCGTCAGCACTACATCGACCTCTGCCAGCGCGCCGCCTACTTCGCTTTGTCGTGGTATTATCTTTGGGACGTGCCTTTCGCACAGGGCCAGATGCTCGGCGACCTGGGCATGAAGACCCGCGGATGGAGCAATGTGTCTGTAGAGAACAACCATATCGACGTATTCGTATTCGAGTTGGGCCACATTCTCAATTGGCTCTCAACCCAGACCGACGAGCCCCGCTTCGCCGCCATGTACAATCTGATGCGCTCCTCACTCTGCCAGCTCATGCCGACCGACGAGCGTCACTGCGGAGTGGCTCTTAAGGGCTACTATCCCGAAGTAGTGCAGCACACCACATGGGATTACGGTCGCAATGGCAAAGGCTTCTACAACGACATATTCGCCCCAGGTTGGACTGTCGCCTCACTGTGGGAGCTCTACAGCCCCGAGCGTACTCAAAAATTTTTCAATAAATGATTATGAATTGCTAATAACCAACATAACATGAAAAAAAGCAAATTTAAATCAATTGCCAAAAACTCTATGCAGAGGCAGGACATCAAGTCCCTGGGACTTGTTTGCGCAGCCTTGGCAATGAGTACAAGCCAACTGATGGCAGGTAATGCGACAGCAGCTCCTAGTACTGTCAACTCCGCTATCGTTCAACAGCAGGCAAAGGCTAGCGGTAAAGTCATTGACAACAATGGCGAGCCTCTGATTGGTGTCACTGTGAAAGAGGTGGGTACAAACAATGCTACCGTAACTGATGTAAACGGAGAATTCCGTCTGAACCTCAGCAAGGGAAACAGTCAACTTACGTTCTCTTACGTAGGATTTAACGATGTCACTCTTCGTGCAGAAGACAACCTCGTGGTGACCATGAAGGAAGAGCAGAATGAACTCTCCGAAGTGGTGGTCGTAGGTTATGGCACACAGAAGAAGGTGAACCTCACCGGTTCTGTTGCATCGGTCAACGTTGAGAAGGAAATGAGCTCTCGCCCTGTAACCACTCTGAACCAGGCCCTCCAAGGCATGGCAGCCGGTGTTGACATTCTGCAGGGTTCTGGTAAGCCTGGATCTGAGGGCTTCTCCATCAACATCCGTGGTGTTGGAACCATGAACGACGCTAGCCCTCTGGTGTTGGTCGACGGTATGGAGATGAGCCTATCCGACATCAACCCAATGGATGTGGCCAGCATTTCAGTATTGAAGGATGCCGCATCGTGCGCCATCTATGGTAACCGCGGTGCTAACGGCGTTATACTGGTTACAACAAAGAGCGGTGCCAACGGTAAGGTGAACGTGACTTATTCAGGCCGTCTGTCTTTCGATAAGCCTGCTAAGCTCATCCGCTTCATGTCGAACTATGCCGACTATATGGACCTCGTCAACGAGGCCAGCTACAACATTGGTACCGGCGATAAGTATCCTCAGTCGGTCATCCAGCAGTGGCGTGACGCCGAAGCTGATCCTAACGGCATTGCCGAGTCGGGCTATCCCAACTACGTGGCTTATCCTAACACCGACTGGTACGACGAAATCTATAAGACCAAGGTGATGCAGGAGCATTCACTTTCTGTAGCAGGTAACGATACACACACCCGCTACAATCTGGGTCTTACTTATCTCGACAACCCCGGTCTGATTGTACGTTCAGGTTTGAAGAAGTACTCTTTGAACTTGAAGGTTATCTCCGACATCACCAACTGGTTGCAGATGGGTGCTCAGGTTTGGGGCTATCATAGCGATCAGGGCCGTAACAACGTTGACGCTCTGAGCAGCTGGGAGTTCCTGAAGACTGTTCCTGGTATTTATCCTTACTACGATGGTCACTATGGTGGCATTGAGACTTCTGTGGAGGATGGTGCTGCTCACAACCCTCTGCAGCTGCTCAATGGTGATGGCGACAGCTATTACAAGACCACTCACGCCTACGCAACGGCCTTCGCTCAGATTAAGTTCCTGAAGGACTTCACCTTCAAGACCACCTTCGGTTATGACTACTTCAACACTCGTCATAAGCTCACCGAGGGTCAGAACGCCTCCTACAGCTTCAGTCGTAACGAGGTGGTTAGCGAGCCCGCATCGCTCGATGCACTTTCTGGCTATATGTACCACCGTAATTATTACAACTGGAAACTTACCAACACTTTGAACTGGGCCCGCAACTTCGCCGATCATCACGACGTGGGCGTGCTCTTAGGCTTTGAGGAAGGTAAGAACTCCGATGGTAACACCGACGTGAAGAAAATGGGTATGATTGATGCTTCGATCTCCGACCTCAATGCACTGACTTTGGATGAGTACATCCACGGTAGCTTCACCGGCTTTACCTATCGTTCATACTTCGGACGTCTGAACTACGCCTACGACTCTAAGTATTTGTTCGAGGCTGACTTCCGTGAGGATGGTTCTTCACGCTTCGCTCCCGATGAGCGCTGGGGATTCTTCCCATCAGCATCTGCTGCTTGGCGTATCAGCGAGGAAAACTTCGCTAAGAACTCTTTCCTGAACGTATTCGACAACTTGAAGCTCCGCCTCTCTTATGGTAAGTTGGGTAACTCTTCAGTCGACAACTACGCTTACCAGTCTTGGTATGAGACTGAGTACATCGATATGAGCGGTCAGAGAAAACCTAGCTTCTATCTGCGCTACCTGCCCAACATGCACGTAACTTGGGAGACAACGAAGACCTTCGATATTGGTCTTGACTTCGCTGTTCTGCGTGGCCGCCTCTCTGGTGAGGTGGACTACTACAACAAACGCACTTCTGGTATTCTTCTTCGTCCTTCTATCGGCCTTACCTTCGGTGATAAGGTTGCTCCTCTGCAGAACCTTGCCGGCGTAAGCAACAACGGTTTCGAGGCTACAGTTCGTTGGGAAGACAGAATTGGAAAGGTCAGCTACGGCGTTGCTGTTAACGGTTCATTCAACCGTAACCGCGTGACCGATTATAAGGGTAAGCTCATTCAGGGCTGGGGAGCTAATCCCGAGAACCCCGATCCAAATGTGTACTACTCTAACCTTGGTGAGATCTCTTCGGGTGGCAACCAGAGAATTCTTGAGGGCCACATGATGAACGAGTTCTATGTATACCCCATCTATAGAGGTAATGGAAACTACCACGACGCTAACGGTAATGTTGACCCGAATGGTGGTCCTCGCGATGGTATGATTCGTACTCCGGACGACCTGCAGTGGGTACGCGACATGATCGCTGCCGGCTACAGCTTCGAACCTCAGCACAACGTTGCAAAGGACGCTATCTGGTACGGTGAGTACATCTACGCTGACACCAACGGTGATAAGACTTATGGTGGTAACTACGACCAGAAGTTCCAGGGCAGGTCCAACATGCCTAAGTTCCACTTCGGCATCCAGGCTCACGCAGAATGGAATGGCTTCGACTTCAGCATGAACTGGGGCGGTGCTACAGGCTTCTCCGCTTACTGGCGTGAGATTGGTCAGAACTCTTCCAACGTTGTATTCGGTCTGTCAATTCCTCAGTGGATTGCCGACGACCACTACTTCTACGATCCTGAGAATCCTTCTGATCCTCGTACAAACATCAAGTCTAAGAATCCGCGTATGTCGCTGGAGAACCCGAGTATGAGTGATGCTCTTGACAACACTCTGCACCTCTACAGCTGCGACTACATCAAGCTGCGCAACCTTACCATCGGTTACACTCTGCCGAAGAACATCATCAAGCACATCTATGCTGAGAACGTTCGCGTTTACTTCTCTGGTGAGAACCTCTGGACCATCACCGACTTCCCAGGCATTGATCCTGAAATGCGCTCTGGTGAAGGTTATGCTCCTATGAGACAGTTCTCGTTTGGTTTGAACGTAACATTCTAATGTCTAAGACAATAAACAAAAAACTAGAAGTCATGAAAAAGAAATTAAATAAAAGCATATTTGGCGGCGCGCTTTTGATGGCGATTGCCGGCATGGGCCTTACTTCTTGCTCTTCTGATTTCTTGGATACGAATCCTACAGATAGAGTTGGAACTGATGAAGTTTGGTCGACTTACAATATGGCCAATGACGTTGTCAACGGAGTGTACAAGCGCTTCTATTATGAGAACGGTAAAGAGTGCCCCGACTGGCAGGACTGGGATTGCGCAACCGAGGTTGCCGACCTGGATGCCAACTGGAGTGGTTACGCCTGGGCACGTGGTCGTGCCAACGCCTCTTGGTGGGGCTTCAGCGACTTGTGGAAGCGCTACTACGAGGAGATTTATCGCGCCGACAACGTGATTGTGAACTTGAACCAATGCACAGCCATGTCGGAGTCGGAGCGTGCAAGAGACATTGCTGAGTGCAAGTTTCTGCGTGCTTGGGCTTACTACAGAGCCAACGTACTGTGGAGAGGTGTGCCCATCTATCTTGAGCCTGTAGAATATGGCCAGGACACCAAGGCCCGCAACACAGAGGATGAAGTTTGGGAGCAGATCATTCAGGATTGCACCGACGCAATCAATGAGCCGAATCTTCCCAACAAGTACTCTACTAGCGATCAGAACTATGGCCGCGTGACCAAGGCTGCTGCTTACTATCTGCGTGGTCAGGTTTATCTGTGGAAGAAGCAGTGGGCTAACGCTGAAGCCGACTTCAGAGAAATCACCACCATGGGATTCCAGCTGTTCCCCGACTATAAGAACATGTTCAAGGCTGCTAATGAAAAAAACGATGAGTACATCTTCCAGTATGAGTACAGCGACGATGTTGGTCTGGGTTCACTTCTCGGCCGTAGCCACGGTAACCGTGTGACCTACACAGCTGATGGTTTCGGATGCTGGAACAACATCATTCCTAACCCCTACTTCGTAGATTCTTATCAGTATGCCAACGGTAAGCCGTTCGATATGGACGAGGTCATTCCTGGCTACTCTAAAATGAACCCGAAGGCTCGCTCGGTTTACTTCCTGCGCAATGGTCTTGATCCCAACTCTTCTGATGCACGTCTGAAGGCTGGCTATCAGCAGATGGTTGAATATGGATCAGATATGTCGAAGTATGATAAGGACGGCAATGAGGAGCGCATTCTGAAGGTTTATAAGGACCGCGACCCGCGTATGCTGATGAACTTCATCACTCCGTATTCTACCTATCAGGGCGGTGCTACAGCCGATTGCTGGAACTACACACTGAGATGGCCGTATATCGGTTCCGACAACGCAGCCCCTTACGATCTGCGTTCTGACACCAACGACCGCTTCTACTATTTGTTCCGCAAATATGTACCTGAAGGCCGTGAGGTGAAGGACGGTTTGAATAGCAGCATCGATACTCCTATCTTCCGTTATGCTGGCGCTCTGCTGTCTCTTGCCGAGGCTCTTAACGAGCAGGGAAAGACTGACGAGGCTGTGCAGTATGTGAATCAGGTTCGTGGTCGTATTCCAGGTCTGGCTCTGCTCAACAGCAACGAGTGGACAACAGTTAAGGGTCAGGACGACATGCGTACTCGCCTCATGAACGAGTACAAGTGGGAGCTCTGCGGTGAAGGTCAGCTTTACTGGAAAGAGCAGCGCTGGGGCACTTGGCTTGACACCAAGCTGGGCACCAACAGAACTACTGTTACCGATCCTGCACAGATGAACGGTGCCAACGGTATGACCGAGATTTGGGGTACCAAGCGTTACACCAACAACTACATTGGCGAATACGTAAATGTATTTGCTATTCCTGAGTCGGAGATTGAGCGCAACCCCAACCTCACTCAGAACCCCGGTTGGTAAGTCAATTATTGAACAACAAGTGATTAATTGAGTTTAAGTTTATGTTACTTTAGGTTTATGCCCACTTTGGACTGCCAGCCGGCGATTGGCGGCGGGCCCCCCTGGTGGGCATAACTAAATAATCAAGTCGTATGAAGATTTTAAAATACCTGGCTACAACCCTGACCTGCATGCTTTTCTTCGCTTGCAATGGTAATAGCGAAGGCACCTCGGTTCCCGAGAAACCCAATAACGGTGGCGGCGACAAGCCCAATACCGAACAGCCCATTCTCCTCGCCGACCCGACCATATTTGCCGAAAATGGACAGTACTATGTGTATGGTACAAGTTCCAACCAAGGTTTCGAGGCCTACACTTCTTCCAACTTGGAGGACTGGACCGGTCCTTGCGGAAACTTGCAGAATGGATTTGTACTCACAACCGGAACATCCTTCGGTGTTTCATCGTTCTGGGCTCCTCAGGTGTTCAAGCGTAACGGCAAGTACTACATAGCCTATTGCGCAGCAACCACTAAGGACCATGCTTCCCAGCAGATTGCTATTGCCGAGGCCGACTCTCCACGTGGTCCGTTCAGCCAGAAGACTAAGGTATCCATCCCCGCCGATATGCAGGAGATTGATCCCTTCGTGTTCGTTGACGACGACGGCAAGATTTATCTCTATCATGTACGCGAGATTGACAGCAACGCTATTTACGTCTCCAAGCTTAACAGCGACATGACCGAGACTGATGAGACTAAGACTGCTCGCTGCATCAAGGCAAACACCTACACTTGGGAGAACGTTGCCAACGCCAGCTGGCCTGTGGCTGAGGGTCCGACAGTAGTAAAGCGCGACGGCGTGTACTATCTGTTCTACTCGGTCAACGACTTCCGCAACATCAACTACGCTGTTGGTTATGCCACATCCGACTCGCCAATGGGCCCATGGACAAAGCATCCCGAGCCAATTCTCACCAGAGAGCTGATTGGGCAGAACGGTCCTGGTCATGGCGACATCTTCCAGGATGCCAAAGGCGACTACTACTACGTATTCCACACCCACAACTCATCCACTCAGGTGGCTCCTAGAAAGACTGCCCTGATAAAGATGGAGTGGAACGGTACCGAAGTAAGTATGAAGAAGGAAACTTTCAGATACTTGTGGTCTAATAAATAAAATAACTCACGTTTCTGAAGTAGATTGGAGTTAGAGAAGTTAAAGGAGTCAAAGGAGTTAAAGGCATTAGTTCGCCTATTTGGCTTCGATATTAGCGAGACAAATGTCTTTAACTCCTAAGCGAGCGTGCGAGCGATAACTCCTTTGACTCCTTAAAGTTCCGAAAGTTGCAAACTTCCGAAACTTGAATAAAGAGTCCACTTTAAAAAGTCCGCAACGCAAAAAAATGCAATAATATGATGGTATATGAGATAATTTTTGTATCTTTACACTTGTAATAAAGGCAACGA
>ONYS01000088.1 GCA_900322095.1 uncultured Prevotella sp. | reverse complement strand
TTTTCTGGCTCCATTTTCTCCTTTGTGGACCTGAACGAGGCGTTGATTTTTTGGGACCCGTGTGGGTCAAAATATTTATTCAGTGAACACTAATTAATCGTTTTCGATGGCTAAATCGCTTTTTTTCGTTAATTTTGCACGCCGAAATAAAAATTTTATTGCTTATGAGAAAAATTACTTTCCTGCTTGGCTTAGCCCTTGCATTGCCTGCAAGTGTACTGGCACAAGCATCATTGCCTTATTCCCAGTCGTTCGACAGCGAATCAGGTTTTCAGACCTTCACCGTCATCGATGGGAACGACGACGGTACCACATGGGCCTACGACGACTGGAACTACCAGGCCGCCTGCAGCCGCAATGCCTATGCCGGCGCCGACGACTGGTTGGTCTCGCCCGTGTTTCATCTCACCAAGGACACGCAGTATGAGCTGAAACTTGCCGCCAAGACCGTCTATGATGGTACGACCGAGAACTTTGTTGTCAAACTGGGTACCTCTGCTTCCGACACCGCTTCTTTCACGCAGACCGTGCTCAGCAATGGTACGGCCGACAACTCCTACACGCCCTCCAACTACACGGTGAAGTTCACCGTTGAGAACGACGGCGACTACTACATCGGTTTCCACTACCTCACGTCGGGTCAGAATTTTTCCAGCGGACTGGGCATCGATGATATCTCCCTCACGGGTACTGCTATCCAGACCGAGAATCCGCCTAAGCCCGTCAGCGACGTGACGTTCAGCTATAACTATAGCAGCAGTGTCACCACCCTGAAATGGAAGGCGCCCACACAGTTTGAGGACGGCACCGACATCACCACGCCCGTCACTTATTCTGTGCGCCGTCTGGGTTCGACCACGAAACTCCTCGAGGACTATCCCGGCACGACCTTCCACGAGCAGGTGACGCTCCGCGACCTGCCCTCCAGCAGCGTGCTCTTCGGTCAGGCTTTGGTGCGCTATGCCATCACCGCCACGACCAACGGACTCTCGAGTTCGGAGGCCTTGTCGCCTTTCAAGGTCATCGGTACGCCCGACGATCTTCCTTACAGCGAGTCTTTTGCCGGCGGTACGCTTCATCACTACTGGGGCCAGAGCCACACGGGCGTTGGCCGCTGGGGCGAGATGCAGGTTTCCAACAGTTATTCGCAGGATGCCGACCAGGGCGTCTTCTCCTTCACGGCAGTCAACAAGGGCGACAACAGCTTAGGCTTCTCAGGTCTTATCAATCTGGGTCAGGCCACCAATCCCACGCTTTCGTTCTGGTATCAGTATATGTCGTCCAACGATGAGCAGGCCGACACGCTCTATGTGCAGGTGGCCAAGAACGGCGGCGACTTCACTACTGTGAAGGAACTTCAGGTGAACGCAGCCGACAGTTGCCGTCAGTGGCTCCACGTGGAGTTGCCTTTGAGCGACTATGTTGGCAGCGACTTCATTCAGGTGGCCTTCTTCGCCAAGTCGGGCACCGGCACTACCACATATTATCTTGACAACCTGAGCGTATATAATAAGTTGGACAACGATCTCGCCCTCTCCACCGTGTGTCTGCCCGGCCGCTTGAGAACCGACGAACAGCGCAAGGCTACGTTCAAGGTTGACAATCTGGGTATGTCGGGCGTTGATGGTGAGAACTATAGCGTTGTGGTCATGGCCAACGATAAGGTGATTGGTCAGGCTCAGGGCGTCAGTCTCGAGAGCGGAGCCAGCACTGAGCTGCCGGTTCTCCTTACCGCTGATGCCGCACTGAGCAACGACAGCGTAGACTGCTATGCCCAGCTTCGCTTCGATGCCGACGAGTATACGGCCAACAACACCACCGACAGCGTACGTTTGTTCGTTGCCGAACCCGGATTCCCTGCTCCCAAAGCCCTTAAGGCTGTGGCCAACGGCAGCGAGGTGGCTCTCAGTTGGCAGCAGCCTGACGAGCCCCGCCAGACCAGTACGGCTGTGACCGACGGCTTCGAGTCGTCTCCCGACTTCACCATCAGCAACTGGGGCGACTGGACGCTCTACGACGGTTCGCAGCTCCCAGTCTATGGTGTCAACAACCTCGACTTCCCCAACTCCACTCTGCCTCAGGCCTTCACCGTGTTCAATCCCTCAGCTGTCAACGCTTCTGCCTCCTGGACTCCCCATACGGGCGACAAGGAACTGGCTTCGTTCTGCGTGATGGGCAACACTTCCGACCACTGGCTCATCTCTCCGACGCTCTCTGGCGAAGCTCAGACGGTGACGTTCTGGGCCCGCGCCTACAGCAAGCAATATGAGGAAGACTTTGAGTTCTGCTACTCAACGACATCTGTGGACACAGAGGATTTCAATACAGTGGAAGCTGTGCAGCTGAAGAACGACAATGAATGGAAGCAGTACACCTATGAGGTGCCTGCTGGTACGCGTTACTTCGCCATCCATGCCACTTCTTACGATGCCTTTGCATTGCTCTTCGACGACTTCACCTTCATTCCCGATTCCACTGGCCGTCAAGACATCGTGCTGACTGGCTACAATGTCTATCGCGATGGAGTGAAGATCACCTCAGAGCCCGTCAGCGCAACCGCCTTCACCGATGAGGCTCTTGCCGGCGACCATCTCTACACCGTGAGTGCGGTTTACGACAAGGGCGAGTCCAAACTCTCCGATGCCGCAGCCGTGACTGTTGTGGATGGCATCGTCCGCACGCCGGAGACCACCGTTAACAGCAATGCCGCAGTCTACGATCTGCAAGGTCGTCGTGTGAACAATCCCTCCGCCCGCGGCATCTACATCCGTGGTGGGAAGAAGTTTGTGGTGAAATAATAAAAGAAATAGAAAAAGAAGACCCACCCCTATCCCCTCCCTCTGTAGGGAGGGGATAGGGGTGGGTCTTCTATTATTATTATTTCACATTCCCCACCTTAATAAGGTATTCGGCAATCTGTACGGCATTGAGGGCAGCGCCCTTGCGGATCTGGTCACCCGTCAGCCACAGCGTCATGCTGTTGTCGTCGGCAAGGTCCTTGCGGATACGGCCCACGTAGACATCGTCCTTACCAGCACTCTCGAGCGGCATGGGGTAGACGTAGTTCTGAGGATCGTCGACCACCGTCACACCAGGAGCCTTCTTCAGGGCCTCGCGCACATCAGCTACCTCTAGCGGCTTCTCGGTCTCGAACCATACGCTCTCCGAATGGCTGCGCAGTGAACTCACGCGGACGCAGGTAGCACTCGTGCGCACGTCGCTGTGCATGATCTTGCGTGTCTCGTTGAACATCTTCATCTCCTCCTTGGTGTAGTCATTGGGCGTCATCTTGTCGATCTGCGGGATAACGTTGTAGGCCAGTTGGTGAGGGAACTTGTTGATGGTCTTCACCTTACCGTCCTCAACGATTTCCTTATACTGCTGTTGCAGTTCCTGCATGGCAGCAGCACCGGCGCCGCTCGCGCTCTGATAGCTGGCGATGTGGATCTTCTTGATGTGCGACAGTTTGTCGATGGGGTTGAGCACTACCACCATCATGATTGTTGTGCAGTTGGGGTTGGCGATAATGCCACGCGGACGGGTGAGGGCGTCTTCGGGATTGATCTCCGGCACCACCAATGGCACGTCGTCGTCCATACGGAAGGCGCTGGAGTTGTCGATCATCACTGCTCCGAACTTGGTGATGTCCTCAGCGAACTCCTTGCTCGTGCCTGCGCCGGCAGAAGTGAAGACAATGTCGACATCCTTGAAGTCGTCGTTGTGGCACAGTTCCTTCACTTGATATTCCTTACCCTTAAAGGTGTAGAAACGGCCGGCCGAACGCTTAGAGCCGAAAAGCACGAGGTCGTCCAGGGGGAAGTTTCTTTGGTCGAGGATGCGCAGGAGCTCCTGACCTACGGCGCCACTTGCGCCTACGATTGCTACTCTCATATCTCTGATGTGTTTTATAATTTCACTTTATACAGTTGCAAAATTACATCTTTTTAGCCAATCGGCAAACAATATGTCGATTTATCTTCGCGGATTTTCAACTAAGAAGATTTCAAGACCCACCCCCGGCCCCTCCCTACAAAGGGAGGGGCCGGGGGTGGGTCTTCTTTATACGTCATTATTCTTTATTCCGCGCAGCGGAGCGTTAAACTAAAACAAGAATTATTCCCGCTAGTCGGTGTCGTTGATTAGATAGAAAATATACTGGCGCGTTAACGTGTGCATTTCTATAATTGTATAGAATCTAAAAGGTCATAAAACATTATTCTGGTTTTCAGTTTACTATCTGATGAGAGTCCTGCACTTTCGGCTTCTTGCGCTTCTGTAGAGAATAGGAACAAGAAACCATTCCGTTCATAAAAGTTAAGCGTCTTTGGGTTGTTATATGCATCGACAAGTAGGAAGCGACATCCCGACTTGTTGTCATCTTTTACAAACCATGAACTAATGAATGAAAGTAGATCAGAACCTACTCCCTTGTCTTGATATTTGGCATTGACTCCTAGCCTTCCTATCAATAGGGCAGGGTAGCGTCTTAGTGATTTCGCATGGGGTATTTTCTTTTCCACCTTCTTAGCCCTGCTGTTTGGCAACATGTCAACTCTTATACTATCATTGGCAAGAGTGAATGCGCACACTAATTCTTTTGGATCGTTATCTAAATGGAAACAATATGTTTTGCCTAATGCTGTTTGCGGTATAAAGGTGCATCTTTAAGAAAGAATTCGTCTAGGTCTGGATTGCCACATGAAAAAGACACTCCCTGAGAAACAATATCCTCAGAGAGTTCAATCATTGTACAATTATCGAACAGCCAACTCATCTGTTTTTATGCCATTTTAGCTTTACGCAGAACCTGATCGACCAGGTTGCTGTCGATTTTTATTTTCTTTCTTTTGCTGCGCTCTTCAGGTGAAGCTTCAGCCAACTTTATAAATCTTTCGGCTGCTTCTCCATAAAGTGTAGGAATCGGTTTTATTTCTAATGCCATAGTTTCCTCCTTTGTTTTGCGCAAAATTAAATTTTTATTTCGAAATAAGCAAATATCTCGTGGCTTTTATTATAATAGACCAGCCAGCTTCTTCCTCCCTACAGACGGAGGGGAGAAACATCGGATGGTAAAACACAATTGATACTCGTAGGAGGGCGATAGGAGGGTCGTCATTCCTGACGACCAAGGTTTTCGAACGAACTGCTCGCTCAAGTACAATCCATTTTCTTTCTTGGCCGTCAGGAATGACGGCCCTCCTCTCCGCTTCAACCATTTACCACCGCTTGCTTCTCCCCTCCCTTTGTAGGGAGGGGTTGGGGGTGGGTCTTCTTCCTCACACAAAGAAAGGTCTCCCGCCACCCGGCAGGAGACCTCTCTATATGGATAAAACCGTGTTATTCCATCACCCACATTCCCCGCTTCGCCATGTTGTCCGGCATGTCTGTTCCTGCCCGGTAGTAGCCGCGCAGGTGGATGTCGAAGACCAGGTTGGAGTAGGCGGGGATGCTGCCGTTGCTCTGCGCCGTACTGCCGTAGCCCAACTGATAGGGAATGTATACAATCCAGTTGTCGCCAATGTGCATGTTTTGCAGTGCCGTGGCGAAACCGTCTACCACTCCGCTCACGATGAGATGGCTGGGACGTGCCGACTCCTCGGCATAATCATCGCCATACCAGCTCTGATCGAACACAAAGCCCGCGGGATAACTCGTCGAAGGGATGAGCTTGCCCTGATAGTCTACCAGAACAGAGTCGGTGTAGAGCGGACAGCCCGAACCGGTGCCCTCCTTCACCACGCGCACCACGATGCAGTCCGTGGCCTGGCGTGTTGAGTCGAGCGACCACGAGCGCAGAATCTTCCACGACTTGTCGCCGTTGGCGATGGCCTGTTGTGCCTGCTTATAGATGTTGGAGAAATAGGTGTCGTTGCGGCTCTGCCAGTCGGCAAACTCCTCATCGTTGCTGTCCGACTCCGAGCACGACGTGACGGCCACGGGCAGCAGCAGGATGGCGAGAAGCCAAAGCAGGCTGTGAAGATGAATTCTTCTCATTGGCGAAATCTGATTTTGTTGTTATTTGTCCAGACCGTCGATCTTCTTGCCCAGCTTCTTCAGCAGGGAGACGATGCTCACGCGGTCTTCGATGATTGAGCGCAGCTGGTCGATGTCGACGCGCTCCTGTTCCATAGTGTCGCGGAAACGCACGGTCACCTTGTGGTCGTTGGGCGTGTCGTGGTCGACGGTGACGCAGAACGGCGTGCCGATGGCATCCTGACGGCGATAGCGCTTGCCGATGGAGTCCTTCGGGTCGCCATAGTGGGTGTTGAAGTGGAACTTCAGTTCGTCCACAATCTGGTGGGCCAACTCGGGCAGACCGTCCTTCTTGTCGAGCGGGAACACGGCGCACTTCACGGGAGCCAGTGCCTCAGGCAACTTCAGCACTACGCGGCTCTCACCGTTCTCGAGCTGTTCCTCGGTATAGCTGTGGCACATCACGCTCAGGAACATGCGGTCGACGCCGATAGAGGTCTCCACGTCATACGGCGTGTAGCTTTCCTTCGTGTCGGGATCGAAGTATTTGATGCTGCGGCCGCTGAACTTCTCGTGCTGCGAGAGGTCGAAGTTGGTACGCGAGTGGATACCCTCCACCTCCTTGAATCCGAACGGCATCTTGAACTCGATGTCCGTAGCGGCGTTGGCATAGTGGGCCAGCTTCTCGTGGTCGTGGAAACGATAGTTCTCGTCGCCCATGCCCAGCGTCTCGTGCCAGGCCAGACGCACCTTCTTCCAGTATTCGAACCACTTCATCTCGGTGCCGGGCTGGCAGAAGAACTGCATCTCCATCTGCTCGAACTCACGCATGCGGAAGACGAACTGGCGGGCAACAATCTCATTGCGGAAGGCCTTACCGATCTGAGCGATACCGAAGGGCAGCTTCATGCGGCCCGTCTTCTGCACGTTGAGGTAGTTGACGAAGATACCCTGTGCGGTCTCCGGACGAAGGTAAATCTTGTTGGTTGCCTCGGCCGTGGAGCCCACCTCGGTGGAGAACATCAAGTTGAACTGGCGCACGTCGGTCCAGTTCTTCGTACCGCTGATGGGGTCAACGATACCCTCGTCGAGGATGATCTGCTTCAGTTCAGCGAGGTCCGGACCCTGCATGGCCTTGGTGTAGCGCTCGTGGAGGGCGTCGCGCTTCTGCTGGTGCTCCAGCACGCGGGGATTTGTGGCGCGGAACTTAGCCTCGTCGAAGGCGTCGCCGAAGCGCTTCTTGGCCTTGGCCACTTCCTTGTCTATCTTTTCATCGTATTTGGCAATCTGATCCTCGATGAGCACATCGGCGCGGTAGCGCTTCTTGCTGTCGCGGTTGTCGATGAGGGGATCGTTGAAGGCATCCACGTGGCCACTGGCTTTCCACACCAGCGGGTGCATGAAGATGGCAGCGTCGATACCGACGATGTTCTCGTGGAGCAATACCATCGACTGCCACCAGTATTGTTTGATATTATTTTTAAGCTCGACGCCGTTCTGTCCATAGTCGTAGACGGCGGCCAGGCCATCGTAGATTTCACTGCTTGGGAAGACGAAGCCGTATTCCTTGCAATGGCTTACAATCTTCTTGAATACATCTTCTTGTGCCATAATGATATTTAATCGTTGATTTTTTGTTTGCAAAGGTACGCTTTTTTATTGAATATCTTCCGCTTTCAGTTAAAATCTTTATTAATGAATGATAAAAAGCGCCGATGAGAGAGAAGACCCACCCTTAACAACTAGACCCACCCCCGGCCCCTCCCTACAGAGGGAGGGGAGCGCAAATACGGGAATCCGCATGGTAGGAGGGTCGTCATTCCTGACGACCAAGGTTTCCGAACGAACCGCCAAAGTACAATCCGCTTTCTTTCTTGGCCGTCAGGAATGACGGCCCTCCTATTCGCACCATCTTTTTACCCCGTTTGCTTCTCCCCTCCCTTTGTAGGGAGGGGTTGGGGGTGGGTCTAGCCGGGGGTGGGTCTTATAACGTAGTTCGGTCGGCATTCCTGCCGACCCTAAAAATCATCATATTGTTTTATTGCATCCACATAGAGTTTGTAGAGTTTCTCACCTATCTTATTTTCTGCCAGGAATATTTTGTCTTGATTGGTAATGGGATCCAGGGAGAGACGTATCTTATATATTCCATCTCTAAATTTCTCCGCAACTTCTTTGGAAAGTCGGAATGTGGCTGTCGACTCTTTTCTCGAGTCCATACGGATTGTCCCATCTACCAGCGACCCATCAGTAGAATTGCTATAGATTTGTGAGCTTTCAGCAGTAAGTCTGATCACCTCATTCTTGAAGGTCTTTATAAGCATGAAAGGCTTATTAATCAACTTGGACTCTTCGGATACTACTTTCACTTGCAGATAAGTGACGGTGTCGTTCTTATAGATGGATAGATCTGCGTAGTAGCCTTCCCTGGATAATGGCTTGTTAAGATACTCCACATACTGCGCATTGATATGGCCAACGAAAAAGAAAGCCATAACCAGAGTTAGAAAAATAAATCTGAATTGTTTCATTTTCATAATTGCTTAAGATTTAAAGTTCGTGATTTCTAAAGTATTTAGCTTGACTTTGTCGTTATTCTCGATTTCGTAGCATCATCATTTATAGGTTTCAGAGCGACTATAAGTAGCCCCGTTTTTTGCCATGCCGAAAAGTTACTATGTTTCGTGGTGAGTATCAGCCAGCAGATATCATCACGGTATCGCAAAGTTAGCAATAATATCCGAAAGCCGATAACTTTCGGCGGAGTTTTTCTGTCAATTCATAATTGTGTGCCGCATGGTAGGAGGGTCGTCATTCCTGACGACCAAGATTTCCGAACGAACTGCTAAAAGTATTCTCCACATTCTTTCTTGGCCTCAGGAATGACGGCCCTCCTATGTAGGGCAAAAGTAAAGAGGAATTGTGCTTGATTTCGTTTGCTGACGGTCGTCGGCAGATTTGCTGATGGTCGTGAGCAGATTTGCTGATGGCCGTGGGCAGATCTGCTGATGGTCGTCAGCAGATCAGTTTGCTGCAGTCAGCAAGCCTGTCCAGTCGTTGACATCAAGACGTTTGTCCATCGTTGCAAAGATGGTTATTTTCGTTCGTATGTCCACCTTCTTCCTCTTTTTTGATGTAAAAACAGACGGGAATAGCTGCTTTCTGGAGAAATAATATTAAGTTTGCAAAATCAAATATTGAAACATGAAACTGCAGAAAGGATCTTATGAAAACCTGATCACTCGTGAAGTGAAACAGGATATGGCTGATACCACACGTGATGGGCTGGTGTGCAAAGAGGAGGTTATTGACGAGGCAGAGTCACCTTCGATGCTTGCAGAGCATGTTGGTAAAATAGTACTCAACCGTCTGTCGGACGAGAATCTTTCCGCTGAAGAGCGGACTGACTTTGTCAACCGTCTGATTGATGCCATCGGAGAGGACGATCTCGACAAGGTGGCCGATGAGAAGCAGATGCTTGCCGCAGTGATCTCCCGCCAGGAAGAAGCCCGGCTAAAGGCTACAGGCAAACAGATGGTGCGACCGCTGACGGGCTTCCGCACAAGCAGCCTCTTCACAGGCGGGCAGAGTCTGGTGCCGCTCAACTCGGAGATTGAACGCGATATTGAGAGCTCCGACCGCATCAGCTTCATCATCTCCTTTCTCAAACTCTCTGGTGTCAACCTCATCTATGACCATTTGAGGCATTTCTGTGAGAATCCCGACCACAAGCTGCGCATTATCACCACAACCTATTGTGGCGTTACCGAGGCCAAAGCTGTGGAACGACTGGCGCAACTTCCAAATACTGAAATCAGAATCTCCTATAACACGAAGATAGAACGTCTGCATGCCAAATCGTATATCTTTGAACGCAACTCCGGCTATAGCACTGCATACATTGGCTCTTCCAATCTTTCCAAGTCGGCGCAAACCGATGGATTGGAATGGAATATCCGCGTGACCAATGTGGAGAATCCGCAAATCATCAAGACGGCACTTGCCACATTCGACCTCTACTGGAATAGCCACAACTTCGAGGATTTCCGATTGGGAGGGGTCGACAAGCTCTATGCCGAACTCAACAAGGAGCGCTTCACACAGACGACGGCTTCTTCGCTGGTCAAGTATACAATCTTGCCCCATCAGAAGCAGATTCTCGACCGTCTTGCTGCAGTGAGGGAGCAAGGGGTGAGACGCAATCTAATTGTGGCAGCCACAGGTACAGGCAAGACTGTCATCTCAGCCTTCGATTATAAGCTCTTTGCGGAGAACAATCCTCACCGCCATCGCTTGCTTTTCGTGGCTCACCGGCAAGAGATTCTCAAACAGGCCCTGGGCACCTACCGCAGTGTGCTGCAAGATGCCAACTTCGGTGACCTGTGGGTGGGAGCCTATAAGCCAACGTCGGGCATAGAACATCTCTTTGTGTCTGTGCTGACGTTCAATTCAAAATATGAAGAGGTCTTCCGCCAGCTGCCAGCCGACTATTACGACTATATCGTTATCGACGAGGCCCATCACCTTGTGGCCGACAGTTATCGCACTATCCTTAGCAAGTTCCACCCTCAGCTGCTCATCGGTCTCACAGCCACACCTGAGCGTATGGATGGCGAGAGCCTGCTACCTGATTTCGATAACCAGATTAGTGCAGAGATTCGTCTGCCAATAGCTCTCGACGAGGGACTGCTTACGCCCTTCCAATATCTCTGTATCAGCGATGATACCGATCTTACCGACGACGATCTTATGGTGGGCAACAGATATGTGGCCACGAAACTCACGGACAAGTTATGCAACAAGGAGCGTGTTGGACTCATCATCAACCGACTGCAATATTATCTGCCCGACGAGCAGCGTTGCAAGGCCTTGGGCTTCTGTGCCACCAAGGACCATGCCCGCTATATGGCCGAACAGTTTAGGCTCTTCGGGCTCCGTGCCGACTATCTGACTTCGGACAATGATGATCGTCGCGATGAACTGAACAGGCAGTTGGCCAAAGGAAAAATCAATTATCTCTTTGTGGTCGACATCTTCAACGAGGGCGTCGATATCCCTGAGGTAGATACCGTGCTGTTCCTTCGCCCCACAGAGTCGCTGACCATCTTCCTCCAGCAGTTGGGACGTGGCCTGCGACTTGCGCCCGGCAAGCAGTTGCTCACGGTATTCGACTTTGTGGCACAGCTCAATCAGAAATACGACTTCACCAGCCGGTTCCTCAGTTTGATGGTGAAGCCTGGGAGAAGCGTGGTCGACCAGGTTCGCGACGGCTTTACGCTTCTGCCTCATGGCTGCACCATCCACATGGAGGCCAAAGCCCAGCAATATGTGCTCAACAACATCAAGGCAGCCATCTACAACAAGCGCCGCCTGGTGCAGGAACTTCGGTCGTACGACCATGAGCCCACGCTCGGCGAGTTTATAGAAAACAATGGCCAGGACGTTAGAATCGTTTATAAAGGCGGCATGTGCTGGACTAGTCTAAAGCGTGAGGCCGGTCTGTGTACTTATCAGAGCGATGACAACACCCGGCGGTTTGAACGTGGGCTGTCCAACATGATTCATGCCAACACCATCAGTTACCTTCGTTTTGTGAGGAAGACGATGACCGAACATGTTCGCTTTGCCGACGAACGGGAAAAGGCCTATGGCATCATACTCTACTACGCGCTCTATTTGGACAAAATCAGTAAGACCGGATTCGCGTCCATCGAAGAGGCCATCATGCAGTTTAAGCGCTATCCCTTGTTTGTGAAAGAAGTGATGGAGCTGACCGATTATTTGCTCAAGCATCTTGAGGGGCGCACTTTTTCGGTAGGAGAGGGAATGCCCGTGGCTTTGGAGCAATACGGATGTTACACCCGTGAGGAGGTCTTTGCCATCTTTGGGTGCCAGACAGCCGATAAGAAGATGCAGGGCAGTGTGGCCGGCGTGTTCAAGATTGACAAACTCAACACAGAACTGTTTTTCGTGACGCTCAATAAATCAGACAAAGACTTCTCC
>ONYS01000050.1 GCA_900322095.1 uncultured Prevotella sp. | reverse complement strand
CCAGACTCCTCCACAAAACAACAATAGGCTTTAGCCTAAGCGCTGAGGATGAGATTTTCCTTTTAATCATCATCCACGGAAAAATTCAACTGGTCCCAATTCAAGCCTCACAGCTTTATTTATATTCCTCCTCAATGTCCGGCTCGTGGTCCTGACCACTGCCGTAGCGATGATATTCAAACGCGATGCTCTGCTCCTTAAGGTAGTGGATGAGCTCCACACGACCGTTCTTCACGGGAGCATCTGCGGCGATGAACTTATTGGTGTCGGCCGCACGCTGATACATCTTCTCGGGAATGTCGGGCGAGCAGGTGCGAATGCGCTCGTAGGTGGGAATCGACTCGATGAAGCTGTCGAGCAACTCTTCCTTCACCGTAGCTCCGAGTGCGGTCAGCTTGCTTGCCAAATCCTTGCGCTGGTCTGACGGGTCACAGCTCACGGTGAGTGGCGTGCCGCAGATCTGAGCTGCCAGAGCCACCATCAGCGCCTGCTCATCGGTGTCGCCCTTGAAGAGTCTCAGCGCCATGCCGCCCTTGAGCGGAAGATAGCGGAAGACGTTCTGCTCGCCATGGATATGGTTCCAGTCGCGCGGACGGCTGAACTCGCTCTTCCAGGCCTCGGCATAGCTCTTGCGATAATCTGTCTTCGAACCCTTCTTATCCGTGATCACCGTGAACTGCTGGCAGTAGTTGGGACCGCCGGCCTTGATGCCGGGACCGAAGGCCGACAGCTTCATGCCACCAAATGGCTGACGGTTGACGATGGCTCCCGTGATACCGCGGTTGATGTAGAGGTTACCGGCCATGATGGAGTCACGCCACAAGCGGCGCTCGTTCTCGTCGAGCGTCTGGATACCCGAAGTAAGGCCGTAGTCCAGGCCGTTGACCAAGTCGATAGCCTCTTGCAGTGAGTCGAAGGGAGCCACAGACAGCATGGGACCGAAAAGCTCGGTGCGGAACGAGTAGTTGGTTGGCCTGACGCCCATCTTCACCGTCGGCGCAAGGATATAGTGCTTCTTGTCGACCCAGCGAGGAGCAACGAGCCACGACTCACCGGGCTCCAGCGTGTTGATGGCCTTCAGTAGCTTCTCGTTCTTGTTGGTAATCATCGGTCCGACAATGTTGCCCGCATTCCATACACCGCCAACCTTCATACTCGTGGCGCAATCCTTCAATTTCGTTCTGAAGTCGGGACGCTCATACACCGACCGCTCCACGAGGAACAGCGAGCAGGCCGAGCACTTCTGACCGGCGTTGCTGAAGGCCGAGTGGCAGGCGCTCATGATGGCGTGGTCCATATCGGCCGAGGCCGTACAGATGATGACGTTCTTTCCGCCCGTCTCTGCCGACAGCGGCGTGGTGGGCTTGACGCGCAGGATCGACTGGGCCGTGTCGGTTCCGCCCGTGAGGATGATGTGCTTGATCTCGGGCGCCTTGGTGAGCTTGTCGAGAGCGTCGCGCTCTGTGATAACCACCTGCAGGGCCTCCTTCGGAACACCAGCATCCCAGAAGGCTTTGGCGAAGAGCCAGGCCACGGGAGCAGCCACCGAAGCGGGCTTCAAGATCACGGTGTTGCCCGATGCCAGTCCGGCCACCACTCCACCGCACGGGATGGCGCAGGGGAAGTTCCAGGGCGAGATGACGAGCACGGTGCCCTTGGCCTTGATGTCCACATCCCTCATGGCGTAGAACTTCTTCATCGACGTGGTGTAGAAGCGGCAGTAGTCGATGCCTTCCGACACCTCCACGTCGCCCTCGACGACGGTCTTGCCAGTGATGGCGCACATGGCACCGATGAGGTCGCCACGCAGGTCGCCCATTCGGTTGGCGGCATCGTACATGATCTTATGGCGCTCCTCAATGGTCGTATCGCGCCAATGTCCGGGATCGGCGGTGGCAATCTTGATGATTTCCTCCACCTGTGCTACGTTGGCCTTCGACATCTCGCAGATCTCCACGTCCTCTTCCTGCGAACGGTCGTAGTATTTATAGCGGCTGTCGTTGACGACGGTCTTGCTGCCTATCTGGGTCGGGATGACCTCGGGCTTATCCTTAGGACTCTTCTTCCACTTCTTGAAGATCTCGCGCTGCCACTCCTGGTTGCACTCGCGGTCGAAGTCGGTATCCTGCTCGTTCATCATCACGTCCTGCGGAGGCATGGGAATGTAGGGCTTGCGGCGGTCCTGCGTGCGGTAAGGCGTATGGTTCAGCTTGTCCTTGATGGCATAGGCGTCCTCAAACTGCTTGCGCAGGAACTCCCAGGTCTCCGTGCCGGGCTTGAGGTTGAACGAGTGGGTGAGGAAATTGTCGGGCGCTGTGTTCTCGTCCATACGGCGGACCAGGTAGGACACGGCGTAGAGGAACTCCTTATCGTGCACCACCGGCGCATAGAGCACGACGTGGTTGCCAAGCTTCGACTGGGCACGCCATACGTGGTCGGCCATACCCTCGAGCATCTCGAAGCAGAAGGTATCCTTCGGCGTCTGATATTTCTGGGTGAGCAGATAGGCGTAGGAGATGGTGTAGAGATTGTGGGAGGCCATACCGATATGCAGGCACTTCGAGTTCTCGGGCAGCAGTCCGCGCTCAATGATGTGCAGATAGTTGGCGTCGACCTCGGTCTTGTTGGGACGAACGGGCGAGGGCCAGCCGTGGAGCGACGAGGTGACGGTCTCCATATCGAGGTTGCAGCCCTTCACGATACGCATCTTGATGGGCGCCCCGCCGCGTGAGCAGCGCTCCTTGGCAAACTCGAGCAGCTTTGTCTGGAAGTCCCAGGCGTCGGGCAGATAGGCCTGAACGACGATACCTGCCGAATAGTGCAGGAACTCGGGCTTTGACAGCGTGGTGAGGAACACCTTGATGGTCATGTCGAAGTCCTTGTATTCCTCCATGTCGAGGTTGACGAACTTGGGACTCTTCTTGCCGTTCTCGTCGACATACGGATAGTCGATGGCGGTCTGGTAGAGCGTCGACATACGTCTGACCAATTCAGGGAACGACTCCTCATAGTTCAGAGCGTGGGTCTGGGCGTAGATACCGGAGATCTTGACCGAAATATAGTTGATATCGGGTTGCTTCAGTGCGTCGATCGTATTCTGATAGCGGCGGTCGGCCTCTTCATTGCCGAGCACCACCTCACCGAGCAGGTTTACGTTCTGTCCGATGTTCTCCTTGTTGCGCTCTGCCAGGTGGCGGGTCAGACTGGGTCGGGCAGCATCCAGGATGACGCGCGAGGTGTCCGTGCGCAGGCGCTTCTTGATGATAGGGATGGCGATGGGATAGAACAGATAGCCAAACGACTGGTACATCTTGAAGAGCCAGGCGTCGCGCTTGTTGAGGAACTCGGGCACTCCATACTCATCGATGAGCACCTTGATGCGGCGCGCGAGCTTACGGTTGTCGCGGATCTGCGAACCCTCATCGAGCATCTTCACCAGGAACTTCTTGTCGCTGGGACGCTCTACCATCGTGGCATACATATTCTGTTCGCGGCGCTCGGCCGGTGTGATACTCTCCTGACTGGTGTTGTAGAGAGTCATCAGCCACGTCTCTACTTCTTTAATAGTGGGCTTTTGCATAATCATGTTGTTTATGGTGTAGTAAAATACTGATTACAGAGTACAGTCCTCAGACTGCACCCTAAGAAAGGTCTTTTTGCCAACCCGGCAAAAAGCAACAGCTATGCTTCTGTTGGGCTAAACATAACGGCTCTGTACCGGTGCAATTCCGACAGTGCCTGATGGGAAAATGTGTCAAAACAAAATCTTCTCATGTTGAATTTTATTATTATATCTCGTTTGCAAAGATAAAATAAAAATCGATTGAAACAAAGAAGATAGAAACTTTTTATAGCAAAAATCTGCAAAATGCTTATTTTTAATCAGCGAAAAGCTCATTTTGGAAATTTTCGTTTTATTTTACCTTTATAATTTATGGGAGCGGCGAGACCGGTACCCGGTCGCAATCTATCAGATAACATCGGTCTGGCAGGAAGAACCTCCATGGCTTTGAAAGGTAGTGCCTTCCAGGCACATCACTCATCGATATCCACAATCCGGGCACATCCACTCGCTTTGCTCGTGTATGTACCCGGCATTTCTGAGGTATTGCCTTCCAGGCAAATTCTCTTTTGGGGACATAATGCGGACAGCCACCAAGTGATTGTCCGGTGATGTTTCTTCCCCTCCCTTTGTAGGGAGGGGCTAGGGGTGGGTCTTCTGTTTCTTTTTTCTTTCTTGGTCGTCAGGAATGACGACCCTCCTTCCAAGCATCGAAGAACGTAAGTTGCTGACAATTGAGAGCAGAACTGCTGACAGCTGAGAGCAGATCTGCTGACAACTGAGAGCAGAACTGCTGACAGCTGAGAGCAGATCTGCTGACAACTGAGAGCAGAACTGCTGACAGCTGAGAGCAGAACTGCTGACAACTGTCAGCAACCAAAATCATTCGGATTTAGCCAAGGCTTACTTTCATCAACGAACCATCTCTACAGCTTTCAATAATTAGTTTTTAACAGAGAATAATGACCAATTCGTTAAAATAATACGCCAAATTTTAAAATATTTATCTCAAATCATTGTTTTTTATAAATTTTTGCTTATCTTCGCAAACAGAAACAGAACAGTTATTGACAGTGTACGCAGCAAGTCCGTCCTGCGTGGGGATGGACCAGAGAGTTATTTACAGTATAGTTTCATTTAGTATTCAGGTCTATGGAGAAAAGGATCATTATGCTTTTAGCCTGTTCCCTGCTGGCGATATGCAGTGTATTCGCCCAAGTGAAGCAGGTAACGGGAGTGGTCATCGCCGAAGAGGACGGAGAGCCCGTAACGGGTGCATCCATCCGCGTGGAGGGTACCCAGTTGGGAACCATCACCGACACCGACGGCAAATTCCAGTTGGTTGACCTGTCAGAGAGTGCACGCACGCTGGTGGTCAACTACATGGGTATGCAGCAGAAGAAAGTGGCCATCAAGAGAGAGATGAAGATTACACTGTCGCCCGACCAGCGCTACCTCGACGATGTTATCGTGGTAGCCTTCGGTAAGCAAAAGAGAGAAAGTTTCACCGGTTCAGCAGGAATCATCAAGAGTGGCGACATCGCCAACATCCAGTCGAGCGACGCCCTAGAGGCCATCCACGGCAAGGTGGCCGGCGTGCAGATGGTGGAGAGCAACGACCCAGCGGCCAGCAATCCCACCATCCGAATCCGTGGTGTGAGCAGTATCAATGCCAGCAACGACCCGCTCATCGTCCTCGACGGACTGCCCTACTCGGGCAACTACAGCGCATCAACCCGCAGGACATCGAGAGCATCAGCGTGCTTAAAGACGCCGCCTCCAATGCTCTCTATGGCGCACGTGGCGCAAACGGCGTCATCATGATCACCACCAAGCATCCGCAGCACGGTGAGGCACAGATCACGTTCGACGCCAAATGGGGAGCCAACTCAAACGGTTACGTCAACTACGACTACATCAACGACCCGGCCTCCTACTACGAGCTTTACTATAAGGCGCTCTACAACTACTACACCAACTCTCAAGGACTGTCGGCCTACAACGCATGGAAGTCGGCCAACAGCGCCATGGGCAGCGACCAGAACCACGGCGGACTGGGCTACATCGTCTACAGCGTACCCAGCGGACAAGCTCTGATCGGACAGAACGGAAAGCTCAATCCTAAGGCCACACTGGGCAACGTGGTGAGCTACAACGGCCAGCAATACATGCTCTATCCCGACGATTGGCGCGACGAGGGACTGCGCACCGGCTCACGCCAGCAATACAACATGAGCATCAACGGAGGCAACGACCAGTTCCAGTTCTACGGCAGCGGCAGTTACCTCTACAACGAGGGCATCACCCACGGCGCCGACTTCAAGCGCTACAACGGTATGTTCAAGGTGGACTATCAGGCCAAGAAGTGGTTGAAGTTCGGTGGTACGGCACGCTTCATCCACAACAACAGCAACAGCAACAATTACTCCTACTACGGGTCGCTCACAACGCCCTGTATCTATCCAGTCTACATCCGCGACGCCAACGGCAACATCCTCACCGACAGCAACGGCAAGCGCTACGACTATGGCGACGGACTCGTGACCGGCATCATCCGACCCAACAACAGCGGCGACAACTACATCCAGGACGACCTGCTCACGCTGACCAACAGCAAGAGCAACGCCTTCGGCTTCGCCGCCTACACCGACATCTCGTTCCTCAACGACTTCAAGCTGACGCTGAACGTCAACGTCTACGACACGGAGAACAGATACCGCACAGGCCAGACTCCCGACTACGGCTACTTCGGACAGACGGGCGGCTACGTCAGCACCTACCACTACCGCACGTATTCGGTCAACACCCAGCAGCTGCTCAACTGGAACAAGACGTTCAACAAGCACAGTCTTTATCTCCTCTTGGGCCACGAATACACGCGCGACAACAACGGCGTCCTGGGCGCAGCCAAGAACAATCTTGTCAACTACGCCGCCAACAAGGAGCTCGACGGTGCCGCAACACTGCTGAGCTCGGAAGGCTATACCTCTGTATATAATGTAGAGGGCTACTTCTTCCGCGCCAACTACGACTATGCCAGCCGCTATTTCGCTTCGTTCTCCTTCCGCCGCGACGGTTCGTCACGCTTCGCCCCCAAGCACCGCTGGGGCAACTTCTGGTCGCTGGGCGGCGCATGGATCATCAGCAAGGAGAGCTGGTTCCCCGAGAACAACTGGATCGACGAACTGAAGCTCAAGGCCAGCTATGGCGAACAGGGCAACGACAACATCGGTGAGTTCCGCTATACCGACTTCTACAACATCACCACTGCCAACGGCCAGACGGCCCTCGACTTCTCCTCGAAAGGCAAGGAGGACATCACCTGGGAGAAGAACGGCAACTTCAATGCGGGCATCGACTTCGAGCTCTTCCACCACCGTCTGACGGGTAGCATCGAATACTATCACCGCAAGACCACCGACATGCTGCTGTGGTTCACCACACCCGTCTCCATCGGCTATACGGGCTACTACGACAACGTGGGCGATATGGTGAACCAGGGTATTGAGCTGTCGCTCAACGGCGACGTCATCCGCACAAGCAAGGTGACGTGGAGCCTCAACCTCAACCTGTCGCACAACAAGAATAAGGTGACCTATCTTCCCGATGCCAACAAGATCGTGACGATGGAAGGCCACAGCGGCTATCGCAACCTCGCCACCTACAACTTCGTCGGTGAGGGTCTGCCGCTCTACACATGGTACATGCCCCGCTACGCTGGCCCCGACGACCAGGGCCGTCCCACATGGTATGTCGACAACGCCGACGGCACCCGCTCCACGACGACTACCTATTCCAACGCCAGCTACTATCTCTGCGGCGACGCCAACCCGAAGGTGTATGGCGGTTTCGGCACCAGCCTCAGCCTCTACGGCTTCGACTTCAGTGCCAGCTTCATCTATTCGCTCGGCGGCAAGGGCCTCGACTATGGCTACATGACGCTCATGGGCTCGCCCACCTCGTCGTCGCAACGCGGCAACCTGCACAAGGACCTGCTCAACGCCTGGACGGCCGACAACACAGCCACTTCGGTTCCTCGCTTCCAGTATATGGACGACTTGGACAATGTGGTATCTGACCGGTTCCTCACCAGTTCCTCATCGCTGACGCTGAAGAACGTGAGCATCGGCTACACCCTGCCCAAGAACTGGGTGAAGCCGCTCGGACTGACCAGCGTGCGCGTCTATTGCACGGCCGACAACGTCTACTACTGGACCAAGCGCAAGGGCTACGACCCGCGTTCGGCCTTCGACGGACAGGTGCGCGTGCAGGACGATGCCGACTACAACTTCACCTATTATCAGCCCATTCGCAGCATTTCGGGTGGACTCACCATCAAATTCTAAGGTTTTAAACAGCTTACAGTTATGAAAATATACATCCATCATATTCTCGTGCTCGCGCTGGCCTTGCCAATGCTGAGCAGCTGTCTGGACGAGGAATACCCGACAAACGGTATGACGCAGGAGCAGGTCGACGGTTCGGCCAGCGCCATGGAAGGGCTCAACACGGCCATCGCCAAGCAGATGTTGAACATGGGCAGTGCCTACGGCGCCTGCGGTTTTGCCGGGCAAATGCTGGAGCTCGACGCCATGACCGGCCAGATTCCCATCGCCCGCACAGGCTACGACTATTACACCTACTTCTGCGAGGGCAACTATCTGGGCCCCACCCACGCCTACTCTTACGACACGTGGAAGCTCTACTACAACATCGTAGCCAAGGCAAACCTCGTGATCAAAGCCGGCGGCAGCGTCAACTCGTCTGCTGACGACGGTGCCGAATACGTGGGCAACGCGCTCACCTACCGCGCTCTGGCCTACTTCAACATGGCACAGCTCTATGAATACCAGACCACCAGCTATGCCGACCTCGACGCTCAGGCCGAAAGCAGCAACGTCTACGGACTCACCGTGCCCATCGTGACGGAATCGACGACACAGGAAGAGAGCTTCAGCAATCCCCGTGTGCCCTTCTACACGATATACCGCTTCATCCTCACCGACCTCAACCGTGCCGACACCCTGCTCGACGGTCTGACCCGAACATCCATCAACCAGGCCAATCAGGCTGTGGTCTACGGACTGAAAGCCCGCTTCTGGCTCACCTTGGGCTCGCGCTTCGAGAATACTCCCGCCGACCTGCAAACGCAGATCAGCCATGAGGACGACGCCGACCTGGCCGTCTACGACCGCTTGGGCGTCACCTCTTCGGCAGACTGCTTCCAGAATGCCCTGAAGTATGCCCGACTGGCCGAGAGCTCAGGCTTCACGCCCATGTCGCGGTCTGACTGGTACAGCGGCTTCAACACCTCCAATAGCGCCTGGATGTTTGCCGTTCAGATCAGCAGCGACGATATGAATTCGGACACGCAGTGGTCGTGGAAGAACTTCATCTCCTTCATCTCCGCCGAGACATCGTTCGGTGTGGGCGGCTACACCTACGGAGCCTTCCGCGAGATAGACCGCCGTCTCTACGAGTCGATCGACTCTGCCGACTGGCGCAAGAGCACGTGGATTGCGCCTGAGGATGCCGGTTCGGCCGACAGTTCCTCCAAATACACCACCATCCTCACGCCTTCCGAGTTCGCGCAATGTCCGGCCTACGTGGGTCTGAAGTTCAAGCCCGGCAACAACAATGGCTCCGACTACACCACGGGAGCCGCCGTCGAGATTCCGCTGATGCGCGTAGAGGAGATGTACTTCATCGAGGCCGAGGCCGCAGCCCACGTCGAAGGAGTGGCAGCAGGCGAGAAGATTCTCAACGACTTCATGAACACCTATCGCTGCACGACCACCGCTGCCAATCCCACGCCCTTCGCCTGCAATGCCAGTACGCTGTGGAACTTCACTAGTGAGCTCATCACCCAGAAGCGCATCGAGTTCTGGGGAGAAGGCCTCACCTACTTCGACTATAAGCGTCTGAAGATGGGATTCCGGTTGAAATATGATGGCTCAAACCACGACACCAACTATCAGTTCAACTTCGCCAACGGCTATGTGGCACCGCGCATGAACTTCTGCATCACCAATTCTGAATTGCAGTACAACAGCGCCATCGTCAACAATCCCGACCCGTCGGGCTACGAGCAGGCCGCCAATCAGTGAGAACGCATTATGAACCAACCCATTAAGAATCATTCGGTATGAAAAAATATATATTGTTTCTCCCGCTGCTCATGGCTATGTTCATGGCGGGATGTTCAGACGATGACGACTATACGGCGGCCGACCCGGTGAAGGCCAGCAGCCAGCAGGTGCACTTTTCTGGCGACAACAAGGAGTCGGTGATCCTCGATCCGACGGACTCAGCCGGACTCTCCATCAACTTGAAGGTCGTCCGCAATACCACCGAGGGCGAGCTCACCGTGCCCATTGAGGTGGGTGCGAAGACCAGCGCAGGCGTAACGGCAAGCGAGAGCGTCACCTTTGCCAATGGCGACTCGGTTGCCTATGCTCGGGTGGCCTTCCCCGACACGGCTTCGGCCGGACAGTCGTTCCATTACTCACTGACGCTAGGTGGCGATGAGACCGATCCCTACACGCTGCTCGACGGCGGCATCACGTTCGACGGTACGGCATCACTGCCTTCTGAGGTGAAGATCTCCTGCTGGATCACCGGCTATCTCGACACGAAATGGGAGGAGACGGCGCTCGACCTCGGCAACGGCGACTACCGCATCACCGACTTCATGCACAGTGGTTACGGCCTCAACATCAATGTGGCCGACGGCGTGCTCACCGTGAGCGTGCCCTCAGACAGTCCGCTCTATCAGGAGGAATCGGATTATGGAACCTACATCTACTGGTATGTCGACGACTACGTCCACCTCTTCCCCTATGGCACCGACGGCGGTGTGGAAGTGACCGACTTCGCCATCCTCAATGGTCCCAGCTACAACGGCTACTACACGACCAACAAATACGGATACTTCTACTGTACGGAATTCCAGACCACGGAGATGTCGTCACCAGCCTACTGGTGCTGGTTCTCCTTCCAGATTCAAGACTAATCCGAAACAACACCTACATACAAAAGGGTCTCGCATCGCAATTCGGCGATACGAGACCCCTTTTTAATTCATAATTCACAATTCATAATTCATAATTTGGCTGGCGCGAGGACAATTGTAGGGATGCCGCAAGAGCTATCGAGTATACATATCTGCGCGCTTCGCGCTGTTGTGCCGCCTTCGGGGCACTGAGTCCAGAGAGTGGTTGTGGTGCTATCCCCAGTCCGCGCTTCTGTCGTCGCTTGACTGGGGTTACCGAGAGTCAGCCCATTCTGGGCTGATAAGCAGACGTTTGTTATCTCCCCTCACCCTGTAGGGAGGGGTTGGGGGTGGGTCTTCTTTCTATCTTTCAATTGATTGAATGCAGGCGCGCCTACTTCATCACCAGATGCACGAACACTGGATAGTGGTCCGACGGATTGCGAAGCACGGCGTTATCGGTTTCGTCCTTACTGAACTCAGCCTTGTCTGTGGTCCAATAGCTTTCGGTAAGGATGCCATAGCGGTCAACGGTGACTGACGGCGAGACAAACACATGGTCGATTCGGCTCGAGGTGAGGCGATTGGGATTGAAATCATTGTAGGTTCCGTTCTCCGCGAGGCGCAAGCGGGCGCTGGCATACGAGTCCTTCAGGAGACCAGAATTGGAGAAGATGCCATAGATCTCGTCCCGTTGGTCAACGTTGAAGTCGCCTGTGAGCACTACCGGCGCCCCCTTGGCCATCTGACGTATGCGGCTGATGATAAGTTTGGCGCTCTCGCGACGGGCCACCACACCAATATGATCCATGTGGACATTGAAGAAATAGAACTGCTTCTGCGTGCGCTTGTCGAGGAACTTGCCCCACGTGCAGATTCTCACGCAGGCTGCGTCCCATCCCAGTCCTGGTTTGTATGGCGTGGGCGAGAGCCAGAAGTGACCATCGTCGAGCAGAGTGAGCGAGCGCGTGTCGTAGAATATGGCCGCATACTCCCCCGCCTCCTTGCCGTCGTCGCGTCCCACACCGATATAATTATATTGGTCGAGATGGCGCTTCATGTTCTCCAACTGGGGATGAAGCACCTCCTGCGTACCAAAAATGTCGGGATGCTCAAAGTTGATCAGGTCGCAAATCACTTGGCAGCGCTTCGACCACACGTTTCCGGCAACGGAGTCGCCGCTGTTCTCGTAGCGCACATTGTAAGTGCCCACATACAATTGCTGACCGAAGGCCCAGGCCGACAGCAGCAGAGATAAGAGTAAAGTCAGGTTTCGCTTCATTTCTTTTATATAGTATTTCTGTTTTTCTCATACAAAGATAAGCAAAGCCTGACAAACCGCCCAACATTCCAGCTGTTTTTCGTTTCCTATTCTCATAAAAACCGCGTCCGTTTTCCCGATGCCGCACTCACGTTTTCCTCTTCTTTGGTCCACAAACAGCGCATTGTTCAACAACTTTTTCCGCATTATTGGCACGCAATTCAATGATTTTCCGTAAGTTTGCAATTGGAATCAATTCACACACTTATTATGCACAACAGAGAGAAGACTAACTTAAACCGTTTCATCGCCCGTGCCGGACGGGCTTTGCCTGTCATGCTTCTGGCCATGCTTCCCATGCAGATGGTCCATGCCGGCGACATCCACGTAAGCCATTTCCGCTACTCGGGCCCTTATCTGCTCAAGATGCCGGTCATGGTCGACAGCATCGGCGTTGCAAGAGACAGTTTTAAAATCGAGAAGTTAATCGACACGCCCGTCGACCTGACCAAGGCCGGACAAGGCAGCGACTATACCGGCGCCATGGCTCCAACCTCCAAGGAGGGCAATGCCCTGCATCTGCTGCAGTTCAACATCAGCAACGCCCGCTATGCCAAGGCCACAGTGAAGGTGGAAAAGCCCAAGAACTACCAACTCTTCGTCGACGGGGAGAAGAGCGACGGACAGCTGACCCTCACGCCATCAACCCACAACGTGGTGGTGAAGTACCTCTCCACACCCGCCAGCAACGACTCGCTCCGCGTCACGGTGAGCAGCGACGCCGACTCGCTGCTCAGCATCGGCAGCGGCACCCAAAGAAGCCTGAACCTCTACGACTTCCTCAACGGCAAGCATTATTATTCCAACAGCGTGAGCGCCGACGGCCGCTACGACATCGTCATCTCCTACGAGACCACCGGACCCGGCAAGACGTCTTGGCTCTACAACGTCTACGACCTGAAGCAGAACGCCATCGTGCGCACCTACTCCTCGCGCATCAGTTGGAAGCCCCGCACCAACGACCTCCTCTTTGAGCGCCAGGGCACCCGCGGCAAGCAGCTCATCTGTGCCTCACTGGCCACCGGCGCCGAGACCGTACTCGTTGACGCCCTGCCCGAAGGCAGCTGGACGATGAGTCCCGACGGCACCTACCTTATTATAAGTCAGGCTGAGGAAGGCCCGAAGGACGACAGTCAGGTGCACCAGATTATCCAGCCCGACGACCGTCAGCCTGGATGGCGCTCGCGCAACAAACTGCTGCGATACGACCTCACCACGGGCGTGGCCCAGCCGTTGACCTTCGGCTACCACGACGTCAGCCTCTTCGACATCTCCGACGACAGCCGCTACATCCTCTATGGCGTCTCGCGCAGTCGTCTGCAGAAGCGTCCCACGACCGTGGCTTCCATCTATAGGCTCGACCTGAACACGATGGAGAGCGAATGTCTCGTCGACAGCGACGGCTTCATCAGCGACGCCTGCTTCTCGCCCGACGGCCGCACGATTGCCGTGAAAGGCTCGCCCGAAAGCTTTGGCGGCATCGGCGAGAACCTGCCTGCGGGTCGCACGCCCAGCATGTACGACTATCAGCTCTATCTCCTGGACTGCGCCTCGAAGAAGGTGAGGCCCATGACGCGCGACTTCAACCCGAGCATTGAGACCGTGGAGTGGAACCGCTACGACGGAAAAATCTATTTCAATGCCCTCGACCGCGACTACCGCCGGCTCTACCGCATGGATCCGAAGTCGGGAAAGATACAGCAGCTGAGCGTGCCCGAAGACTATGTGGGCGGTGTCTCCCTGGCCGACAAGGCTCCCGTGATGTGCTACAATGGACAAAGCGCCACAAACACCGACCGACTCTACACCATGAACATCGGCAGTGGCAAGAACGTCATGCTGGACGACTGCCAGAAAGCGCTGGCTGGCGTCGACATCGCCGAGTGCAAGGAGTGGAACTTCCAGAGCAGCCGTGGCGACACCATCTACGGTCGCTACTATCTCCCGCCCCACTTCGATGCGTCGAAGAAATATCCAATGATTGTGTATTATTATGGTGGTTGCTCTCCCTCGTCTCGCTATTTCGGCGGCAACTATCCCTTCCCGCTCTATGCCGCCATGGGCTATGTGGTATACGTTGTCCAGCCCAGCGGTGCCGCGGGCTTCGGACAGGAGTTTGCCTCACGCCATGTCAACACGGCCGGTGAGGGAGTGGCACAGGACATCATCGAAGGAACAAAACAGTTCTGCGCCGACCACAGTTTCGTTGATTCCCATCACGTGGGTTGCCTGGGCGCTTCTTACGGCGGATTCATGACCGAATATCTTCAGACCCAGACCGATATTTTCGCTGCTGCCGTGGCCCATGCCGGAATCAGCGACCACACCGCCTACTGGGGCGAGGGCTACTGGGGCTACTCCTACAGCGAGGTGAGCATGGCCAACCGCTATCCCTGGACCGACAAGCAATTGTATGTCGACCACAGTCCGCTCTACAATGCCGACAAGATCCACACGCCGCTGCTGCTCGTTCACGGTACAGCCGACACCAACGTGCCCACGGGCAACAGCATTGCCCTCTACACAGCCCTGAAACTCCTGGGACGTCCCGTAGCGCTGGTTGAGGTGGAAGGCGAGAACCATTGGATTCAGGACTACACCAAGCGCATCAAATGGCAAAACACCATCTTCGCCTGGTTTGCCAAGTGGCTGCAAGGCGACGATTCGTGGTGGAAAGCTATGTACGACAAGATGCCGGAATAGAAGCAGTTGGTCGGACTTTTCTGACTTGTCTGACTTTTCGGATTAGTCCGACCAACTCTATTTTATAGGCCAATGCATGATGGCCGAGATGCGGGGGATGAGCGTCATGGCGATCTTCTTCTGTCCCTGCTTGTTGGGATGCCACGAAGCGCCAAAGTCGTAACCATATCGGATGATGTCGGTCATCGGTTCGGCCATATATACGTTGTGGTCATCAGCCACCTTCTTACCCAGTTCCTGCATCGCCGCCAGAAGATAGGTAGAAGCCGAATGGGGCGTGACACAAAGTATGGGCACGTTGCCGTAGTGGCTGCGCAGTGAGCGAATCAGACTCAGGTAGTTGCCCGTGAATTCATCCGGCGTGGGTATGGCGACGGGCGAGAAGTCGTTGGTGCCGAGATTGATGATGACCAGGTCGGGATGGTATTGGTCGAAAGCATAGCGCAACGTGTCGTGGTCGTCAAAGATGCGGTCATGCCTCACCAGCATGTTGATGGGCGAAGAGGTCTTCTCTGCGGCCCAGTCTCTGATGATTCCCTGTCCTGAGTGGGCGATAAGGGCGTAGTCGGCATCGAAGTATCGGGCGACGAGGCAGGCGTAGGCATCGTTGCAGTTTTCCGTAGAAAGCAGGAATGGGTCCTCGGCACGATTGCTCTCCACGCCAAAACCGCACGTGTAGGAGTCGCCGTACACTTCTATGAAGCGCGATTTGCGGGCTACGGGAGTCAATGTAGCCAAAGCGTCAGCATTGAGACCATAGACGGTGGTGCGGCTGTACTGCCCTTCAGTGCAGCGTTGCAGTTTGAGTTCGTGTCTGCCCGCAGGCAACTTCTCCGCCAACGAAACGGCATGCGGCTCACGCCCGAAGATTTTGATTTTGTCTTTCAGTTTCCCATCGATAAAAACATTGTACCAGGCGGTATCGGTCTCTGCAATCACCACGCCGATGTTGCGTCCCGTGAAGCGGGTTTGCAGGTAGACGCCAGTCCAGTCGAAGCTCACTCTACCGTCGTCCGCCGACAGCGTACGACCTGTGAACGAAATATTACTGTCGGTTGCTTTGAAGAATTTTCCACGTCCGTTGGACGTTGTTGTTGCCAGCGTCTGCAATGCTACAACCGAAGCAAGCAGAACGGTTAATAAAGTCTTTGTTTTCATTATTTTTAGTGTTTGATAGGTTCAATATGATTCATCGCTTGCAGCATCAGATAAACTGTAAAAGCATTTCTGCGGCAAGACAAAGCAAAAATACAATAAAACCATGGACTAGCCAAAAAAAAAGGACAGTTATTATCAATAAGCAGCCTCACAATCAAAAGGAAGCCACAGTTGTAGGCGAAATACTCATTTTGGAAATGGCAAACTGCCTGGAAGGCAGTACCTCAGTAACCGGGTACAAGGGAGCGAAGCGGACGTGTGCCCGGAAAGAGACGCAGGAATCGCTGTGCCTGGAAGGCACTACCTTTAAATTTCGGAGATACAAACAAAGGGCAAGGCCAACCACCAGCCCTAATCCGAGAATCGAGTAAATATGATTACTTTGCACCGAAAGGAAAAACCGTTTTCAGTTCATTCATCGATAATAACGATTGATACCATAGAAACAAACCTTGCACGCTTATATCCCTAAAGGGATAAACATGCTAACTTTGCATCAGAAAGTCAGAACCAACAGTGTATCACACACAATAGGTTGGCCTCCAAACAAATAAAAAGATATGAGAATACAACTGAAACGCGCTTACGAACCGGCAAAAGCCTCCGACGGCCTCCGCATTCTGGTAGACCGCATGTGGCCGCGGGGCATCAAGAAGAGCGATTTGCCTTATGACGTCTGGGCCAAAGACGTGACGCCAACTTTGGAGCTCCGTCGTTTCTTCCATGCCAATCCCTATGGCAATTGGGAGGAATTCAGTCGACGCTATAAGGAACAGCTGATGCACAGCGAGGCTCTCGACAAACTGGCCCACTACATCCACGATGGCTGTTACGATACCGTCACCCTACTCTACGGCTTCCGCAATCCCGTAAAGAATCACGCTGTCGTCCTGAAGGAAGCGCTTCAGGAGCGAATTGACAATATCCCTGAAACTTAACCCGTTTTAGAAACATTCATCTTAGTGCAGTGGTCGGCATTTTGCCGGTCACTGTTTTTTTGTATAGCTACCATCTAGTCTATAGGTTAAGGGAACATCCTGCTTCTCCCTTCGGTGGTATAGGAGCGGCGGCATTCCTGCCGCCGAATGATTTACTTATGATGTGCCAGCGGTATTTCTTTCTTGGTCTTCAGGAATGACGACCCTCCTACAGCAACTGATATTCCCTATGTGTCGTGACAACTGTCACCTTACCTTTGCAGTTGATAGAAAACGAGGGTAAAACCTTGTTGTTTCTCGGTTAATTTTTACCTTTGTTGTAGTAAGGGAAAA
>ONYS01000034.1 GCA_900322095.1 uncultured Prevotella sp. | reverse complement strand
GAGCATTCTCGAAGCTTTAGCACAGGCTGGCGACCTCACGATTTACGGTAAGCGTACGAACGTGATGTTGATTCGCGAAGATGCACAGGGAGAGAAGCACATTCACAGATTGAACTTGAATGATGCTAATATCTTCAATTCTCCTTATTACTATCTGCAGCAGAACGACATTCTCTACGTTGAGCCAAATGGAGTCAAGGCAAAGAACTCTGATATCGGCAGTTCGACAACGATTTGGACTTCATTCGTGAGTGTGGCCATCTCGATTGCATCACTTGTTGTGAACATCTTGCGCTAATAGAGAGGAAAGATTTTATTGAACTTTTAAATACATGAGAATGAAAGAATGCTGATGAAGTTGCTTAGACGCGATTTCTCATCATTCTTTCATTTTTTATATAAAACAGTACCAATAATGGAACGGGAAATACATGAGGATTGCGGCGTGGCTATGATTCGCCTTTTGAAGCCGCTTGAATATTACCAACAGAAATACGGCACTTGGATGTACGGACTCAACAAACTCTATCTGATGATGGAGAAGCAGCACAACCGTGGCCAGGAGGGCGCAGGACTTGCTTGCGTAAAACTGGAAGCCGAGCCTGGGAATGAATACATGTTCCGCGAAAGAGCTGAGGGAGCTAATGCCATAACCGAGCTTTTCAATACCATACATAAAACTTATCAGACAGTGGTGGCTGATATCACTGACGAGAAGCAAAAAATACATGAGTTCCCATACGCTGGTGAACTATATATGGGCCACCTGCGCTACTCCACCACTGGAAAGAGCGGACTTAAATACGTACATCCTTTTCTGCGTCGGGACAACTGGAAAGCCAAGAACTTATGTCTTTGCGGCAACTTCAACATGACCAACATCGATGAGATCTTCGCAAAGATAACAGCACAGGGACAATGTCCACGCATCTATAGCGATTCCTACATCATGCTGGAACTGATGGGGCACCGCTTGGACAGAGAAGTCGAAAGAAACTATGTTGAGGCAAGAAAACAAGGCCTGACCGGACTGGACATCACAAACTATATCGAAGCACACGTGGATATGAGCAACGTGCTCAAGACTTCCATGAAAGACTTCGACGGAGGCTATGTGATGTGCGGCGTCACAGGATCGGGTGAGATGTTCACCATTCGTGACCCATGGGGAATTCGTCCTGCTTTCTACTACAAGAATGATGAGATTGTAGTCCTGGCAAGTGAAAGACCAGTACTGCAGACCACATTCGATTTGGAATGCGACGATATAAAGGCACTCGAGCCTGGTAAAGCTTTGCTCGTGAAGCGCAACGGAGAATGCTCTATCAAAGAGATTTTCGAGCCCAAGGAGAATTCTGCCTGTTCATTCGAGCGCATTTATTTCTCGCGCGGAAGCGACCGCGACATCTACAAGGAACGCAAAAAACTGGGCGAGCAACTCACGGATCCTGTATTGAAGGCTGTGGATTACGACACAAGACACACCGTGTTCTCTTTCATCCCAAACACGGCAGAGGTGGCCTTCTACGGATTGGTTCAAGGTTTCACCCAATATGTTCATGAACAGAAGATCAACAGCATTTTGAGTCTTGGTCATGCACCATCAAAGGATGAACTGGAAGAGATTCTCAATTCACAATCAGTACGCTCAGAGAAAGTTGCTTGGAAAGACATCAAGCTCCGCACGTTCATCACCGAGGGAAATTCTCGCAACGATCTTGCCAGCCATGTATACGACATCACCTACGAGAGTCTTACCCCCTACGAAGACAATCTTGTCATCATCGACGACTCTATCGTGAGAGGAACGACACTCAAAGAAAGTATCCTGAGGATTCTCGACCGTCTGCATCCCAAGAAGATTGTTGTGGTCTCATCGGCTCCGCAAATCCGCTATCCGGACTACTACGGAATCGACATGCCCCGCTTGGAAGAATTCTGCGTATTCCGCGCGACAGTGGCTCTTCTCATCGAACGCAACATGCAGGACGTCATCGACAAGGTCTATGAGGAATGCAAGGAAGAGCTGAAAAAGCCAAAGAAAGAGATGCGCAATTGCGTGAGAGACATCTACAAGTCTTTCAGCGTAGATGAGATCAACCACATGATTGTCAAGATGCTGCGTCCCGAAGGTGTCTCTACGCCCATTGAGATTGTTTACCAAAGCATAGAGGGGCTACACGAGGCTATCCCCAATCACAAAGGCGACTGGTATTTCACAGGTAAGTATCCCACACCAGGAGGTACAAAATGCTGCATCCAGGCTTTTGTGAAGTATTACGAAAACGTATATCAAAAGAACAAGAGATAACAACCACAACTATGAGAAATGTAACATTAGTATTGTCGGATGGTACGGCTTTCCATGGAAAGTCGTTCGGCTACGACAAACCTGTAGCAGGTGAGGTTGTATTCAACACCGCTATGATGGGTTATCCGGAGAGTCTTACCGACCCATCTTACGCAGGTCAGCTCATGACGCTGACTTATCCGCTGGTAGGTAACTACGGTGTTCCACCCTTCACCTTCTCCGCCAACGGATTGCCAGATTTCATGGAGAGTGATAAGATTTATGCCTCCGCGATTATCGTAGCAGACTACAGCGAGCAGTACTCACATTGGAATGCTAAAGAAAGTCTTGCCGACTGGCTAAAGCGGGAACAAGTGCCTGGAATCACCGGTATCGACACTCGCGAACTTACCAAGGTATTGCGCGAGCACGGCGTGATGATGGGCAAGATTCTCTTTGACGATGAGCCTGACAATATTCCCGAAGCGACCTACGAGGGTGTGAACTTCGTAGACAAAGTGAGTTGCAAAGAAATCATCCGATACAACGAAGGCTCAGGCAAAAAGGTAGTACTTGTCGACTGCGGCGTGAAGGCGAACATCATTCGCTGCCTCATCAACCGCGGTTTGGAAGTAATCCGTGTGCCCTGGAACTACGACTATACCGAGATGGACTACGATGGACTCTTCCTGGCCAACGGTCCTGGCGACCCCGACACATGCTCTGATGCTGTGGAGATTATTCGCAAGCAGATGAGCATGAACCGCAAACCTATCTGCGGAATATGCATGGGCAACCAACTTCTGGGAAAGGCTGCCGGCGCTACTATCTATAAACTGAAATATGGTCACCGTTCCCACAACCAGCCTGTGCGCCTCGTGGGAACTGATAAGTGTTACATCACATCACAGAACCATGGCTATGCCGTTGATTCGAAAACGCTTGGCAATGATTGGGAAGAACTGTTTGTTAATATGAACGACGGTTCCAACGAGGGTATCCGCCACAAGACAAATCCCTGGTTCACTTCTCAGTTCCATCCCGAGGCTTGCTCTGGCCCTGTCGACACGATGTTCATGTTTGATAAGTTTGTTGAAGCCCTCAACAAATAATGCTAACAGTCTAATCTTTAATGATAATCCAAGATGAAAGATCAGAATATAAAAAAGGTATTATTGCTTGGTTCAGGAGCATTAAAAATCGGTGAAGCCGGCGAATTTGACTATTCAGGTTCTCAGGCTTTGAAAGCTCTGCGCGAAGAAGGCATAGAGACCGTGCTCATCAACCCCAACATCGCCACGGTTCAAACTTCTGAAGGAGTAGCCGACAAGATCTACTTCCTTCCGGTTCAGCCCTATTTCGTCGAACGTGTCATAAAGAAGGAGCACCCCGATGGCATCCTGCTGTCCTTCGGCGGCCAGACAGCTCTCAACTGCGGCGTCCAGCTCTATAAGAACGGTATTCTTGAGAAGTATAATGTCCGCGTTCTTGGCACACCCGTCCAAGCCATCATGGACACAGAAGACCGAGAGCTTTTTGTGGAGCGTCTGGATGAGATCAACGTAAAGACCATCAAGAGTGAGGCTTGTGAGAACATAGAGCAGGTGCACAAGGCCGCTACCGACCTGGGCTACCCGGTCATCGTGCGTGCAGCCTATGCGCTTGGAGGTCTGGGCTCAGGATTTGCCGACAATGAGGCAGAGCTCGACGCTCTCTGCGAGAAGGCTTTCTCTTTCTCTCCCCAAGTGCTCATCGAGAAGAGCCTTAAAGGATGGAAAGAGATTGAATATGAAGTTGTGCGCGACCGGTACGACAATTGCATCACAGTGTGCAACATGGAGAATTTCGACCCACTGGGCATCCATACCGGCGAGAGTATCGTCGTAGCTCCTTCGCAGACACTCTCCAACAGTGAATACCACAAGCTCCGCGCCCTGTCTATCAAGATCATCCGTCATATCGGCATCGTGGGCGAGTGCAACGTGCAGTATGCCTTCGACCCCAACAGCGAGGACTATCGCGTCATCGAAGTGAACGCCCGTCTGAGCCGTTCTTCTGCCCTTGCCTCCAAAGCAACAGGTTACCCCTTGGCATTCGTGGCTGCAAAACTTGCTATGGGATACGGACTGTTTGAATTGAAGAACTCCGTCACCAAGACAACATCCGCATTCTTTGAGCCGGCACTCGACTATGTGGTCTGCAAGATTCCACGCTGGGATCTGAGCAAGTTCCATGGCGTTGACAAGGAACTCGGATCTTCGATGAAGTCTGTAGGTGAGGTTATGGCCATCGGACGCACCTTTGAGGAAGCCATTCAGAAAGGTATGCGCATGATTGGTCAGGGTATGCACGGATTCGTTGAAAACAAGGAACTGGAGATTCCCGACATCGACGCAGCGCTCCGCGAGCCCACCGACAAGCGCGTTTTCGTCATTTCTAAGGCCATGCATCGCGGATATACGATTGACCAAATCCACGATTTGACGAAAATCGACAAGTGGTTCCTCTACAAGCTCAAGCATATCATCGACATCGACGAGGCCCTGAAGAAGTGCACCAGCATCAATGTACTCGATAAGGAACTGCTCCGTACAGCTAAGGTATACGGATTCACAGACTTCCAGATTGCACGCGCCGTCGGATTGGAGAACGAACTCCACAACATGCACAAAGCATTGCTCGTCGTACGCAATCTCCGCAAGAGCATGGGCATCCTGCCTGTCGTGAAACAAATCGATACCTTGGCAGCGGAATATCCAGCCCAGACCAACTATCTCTACGTCACTTATGCCGGCGTGAAGAGCGACATCGAGTTCCACAACGACAAGCAGAGCATCATCGTCTTGGGTTCAGGTGCTTATCGTATCGGTTCTTCGGTTGAATTCGACTGGTGCGGCGTTCAGGCGCTCAATACGATCCGCAAACAGGGTTACCGCTCCATCATGATCAACTACAACCCCGAGACGGTCTCCACCGACTACGATATGTGCGACCGTCTGTATTTCGATGAGTTGACCTTCGAGCGTGTCATGGATATCATCGAATTCGAAAATCCTCATGGTGTCATCATCTCCACAGGCGGACAGATCCCAAACAATCTTGCCATGCGCCTCGACGAGCAGAATGTACCTATCTTGGGAACAGCCGCACAGGACATTGACAATGCCGAAGACCGTGCCAAATTCTCCTCGATGCTCACTCGCAACGGCATCAACCAGCCTGAGTGGAGCGCATTGACGAGCCTGGACGACATCGACAAGTTCGTCGACCGCGTCGGCTTCCCGGTTCTCGTTCGTCCGTCCTACGTGCTTTCAGGAGCCGCCATGAATGTCTGCTCCAACAAGGAAGAGCTGACACGATTCCTCAAACTTGCCGCAAATGTGAGCGAAGACCACCCGGTTGTAGTTTCCAAGTTTATTGAGAATGCCAAAGAGATCGAGATGGATGCCGTGGCACGCAAGGGAGAAATTCTTGCCTACGCCATCTCAGAGCACATCGAGTTTGCCGGAGTTCACTCTGGTGATGCCACCATTCAGTTCCCGCCACAGAAGCTCTATGTCGAGACCGTTCGCCGCATCAAGCGTGTCAGCCGCCAGATAGCCAAGGAACTCCACATCTCAGGTCCTTTCAACATCCAGTACATGGCACGCGATAACGATATTCTCGTCATCGAATGTAACCTTCGTGCCAGCCGTTCCTTCCCCTTCGTAAGCAAGGTTTTGAAGATCAACCTCATCGACCTCGCAACAAAAGTGATGTTAGGCGTCCCTGTAGAGAAGCCGAACAAGAACCTCTTCGACCTCGACTATGTAGGTATTAAAGCCAGCCAGTTCTCATTCAACAGATTGCAGAATGCCGACCCCGTATTGGGTGTAGACATGAGCTCCACCGGCGAAGTGGGTTGCCTTGGAGACGATACCAATCAGGCCCTCATCAAGAGTATGCTCTCCGTAGGACAGTCAATTCCCAAACACACGCTGCTGCTCTCTACGGGTGGCGCGAAACAGAAGGCAGAGATGCTCGACCCGGCCAAGATGCTCGTTCAGCATGGCTATGAACTCTACGCTACTCCGGGCACAAGCAAATTCCTCACAGAGAACGGTATCCCCAACACCTGCGTCTATTGGCCTTCCGATGAGGAGAAGAAGCCGCAGGCCATGGACCTGCTCCATCAGCATAAGATCGACATGGTGGTGAACATCCCGAAAGACCTTACGCCTCACGAGCTCACCAATGGCTACAAGATACGCCGTGCTGCGATCGATCTTAACATCCCTCTCATCACGAACAGCCGATTGGCAGCCAGCTTCATCAATGCTTTCTGCACACTAAAGCTCGACGACATCGACATCAAGAGCTGGGACGAGTATTAACCCGTTCTCTCACCCACTCTACAGCGGATGAGATGAATTGATTTTCAAACGAAGATTTCTTCTTCCAAAACAATGGAGAAGAGATTGTTCGAAGACTATAGATACTGTATAAAAAGGCAGCCAACAACAAAAAGGCTGCCTTTTTTATTTCACATCTATGTAACTATCACCCCGGAGGCCATCAGGAGAAAGAACGAATGCACACTTCACACTCCTGATGAAGTCAATGTCTCGTGACGGTCGTCACAAAACAACGTGACGGTCGTCACAAAACAACGTGACGGTCGCCACGAACGAACGTGATGGCCGTCACGAAGAAACGTGACGCTCGTCACGAAAGAATAGAAGCCTCAGCTCAATTCAGTGTATCCTTCTGCACAAGCTTGTCTCTTCCGATATCAACCCTTCCCTTTATTCTCAATCCAACGAAAAACAAAGTCTTTGGGAAGCGTATATCACAAAGAAAAGTAAAAAGTTACACGAAAAGTTCTGCTTAGGAATATTTTTTATATCTTTGCACTGATTTTCAAATTTTCGATAACACAATTTATTTGATTTTCAATGAAACAATACAAGCTCGTGAACAATATCCTTGGATGGGTGACCTTTGTCATCGCAGCCTTTGTGTATTGTTCCACCATCGAACCGACGGCGTCCTTTTGGGATTGCCCTGAGTTTATCGTGACAGGCTATAAGTTGGAAATCGGCCACCCACCTGGCTCGCCGTTCTTTATGCTTACAGCCAATCTCTTTTCGCAGTTTGTCAGTGATCCTTCGTTAGTGGCAAAAATGGTGAACACGATGAGTGCTCTGCTCTCAGCCACAACGATTCTGTTCCTTTTCTGGACCATCACCCACTTGACACGCAAGTTGGTGTTGAAGAGTTGGGACGAACTGACCACCAGCAAGCTCATCGCCATTGAGGCCAGCGGTCTGGTAGGCGCCCTGATCTACACTTTCTCCGATACCTTCTGGTTCTCGGCTGTAGAGGGTGAGGTTTATGCCTATTCTTCCGCATTCACAGCCGTTGTGTTCTGGCTCATCCTGAAGTGGGAAGATCACGCCGACGAGCCTCATTCCGACCGTTGGCTCGTGCTTATCGCCTATATGATGGGATTGAGTATTGGTGTCCACCTGCTCAACTTGCTCTGTATCCCCGCCATCGTACTGGTGTATTGCTACCGCCGCTTCCCCAATGTGGAGACGAAGGGCTCGCTCGTGGCTCTGTGCGTGAGCTTTGTCATTCTGGCCGCTATTCTGTATGGTGTCGTTCCTGGCATCATCACCGTTGGCGGATGGTTTGAGCTGTTCTTTGTCAACACGCTTGGCCTGTCGTTCAACACCGGCACCATCATCTATATTATCCTGCTGGTTGCTTCGGTAGTATGGGCCATCTTCGAAAGCTACACTGCAACGAGCAAGACCCGAGAGAACATCTCCTTCATGCTATCGTTTGCCCTGCTGGGTATTCCTTTCTATGGTTTTGGATGGAAGGCAGTGGTGACAGGCGTAGTAATCCTCGCCATTCTCTGGTGGCTGCTGAACTACAAGCGCACCGTTGAGAAGAAGAAGAGCTACGTCATCACGTCGCGCATGAAGAACACTACACTGCTCTGCATGCTCATGCTCATGATTGGCTACTCCAGCTATACGATCGTCGTCATCCGTTCTACCTCCAATCCTCCTATGGATCAGAACTCGCCTGAGGACATTTTCTCCCTAGGCCGCTATCTGAGCCGTGACCAGTATGGCTATCGTCCGTTGTTCTACGGACAGACCTACGCCTCTGAGTACAAGATGGGTGAAGTGAACGCCGACGGATATGCTACACCGAAATTCACCGATGGAGCACCTATCTATAACAGAACCGAGAAGCGCAATCCCAACGAGAAGGACTCCTACTATGTTTCTGGCCACAACAGCCAGGTGGAGTATGAACAGAACGTGTTCTTCCCGCGTATGTACTCTGCCCAGCATGCCTCGCTCTATCCTGGATGGGTAGGCGGCATCACGGGACGTCAGGTACCCAGCGTCTTCCATCCCGGAGAGACCATAACGATCCCGACGGCTTGGGAGAACCTGAAATTCTTCATCAGCTATCAGTGCAACTGGATGTACTGGCGCTACTTCATGTGGAACTTCGTAGGCCGTCAGAACGATATCAAGAGTGATGGCGAAGTGGAACATGGCAACTGGATCAGCGGCATCAAATGGCTCGACAACGCCCGACTGGGCAATCAGAGCAAGCTGCCCGACGAGCTGCAGCACAATAAGGGCCACAACGTCTTCTATGGTCTGCCCTTCCTGCTCGGCATCATCGGCCTGTTCTGGCAGGCCTGGCGCGGACGTCGCGGCATACGCCAGTTCTGGGTGGTATTCTTCCTCTTCTTCATGACGGGACTCGCCATCGTGGTCTATCTGAACCAGACGCCCAACCAGCCGCGTGAGCGCGACTATGCTTATGCCGGCTCGTTCTATGCCTACGCTATCTGGTGCGGCATCGGCGTTGCAGCCATCATCGACCTGGTGAAGAAGTATCTGAAGCTGAGCAATGTGGCTGTGGCTTCGGTCATCTCGCTGCTCTGCCTGCTCGTGCCTATCCAGATGGCCAGCCAGACATGGGATGACCACGACCGCAGCAACCGCTACACCTGCCGCGACTTTGGCGCCAACTATCTGCGCTCGCTCACCGGCAAGAACCCGATTATCTTCACCAATGGCGACAACGATACCTTCCCGCTCTGGTACAACCAGGAAGTAGAGGGCGTCGGCACGGATGCCCGCGTCTGCAATCTGAGCTATCTCAATACCGACTGGTATATCGACCAGATGAAGCGTCCGGCCTACGGTTCGCCCGCTCTGCCCATCAGCTGGCCTCGCTACGACTACGTAGAGGGAACCAACGACCAGATTCGTGTCAACACGGATATGAAGCAGCAAGTGAGAGACCTCTACAACTCCGATCCTGAAGATGCCAAGAAGATCTTCGGCGAGGATCCGTTCGAACTGAAGAACGTCATGAAGTACTGGGTACGCAACGACTTCACTCCGCAGCAGCGCGAGTTGATCAAGAACGTACTGGGATATACCAGCGACGACATCAGCAACAACCTGCATTGCATCCCCTCGGATACCCTCTTCCTGACCATCGACAAGAATGCCGTGAAGAAGAGCGGTATGCTCATGGCCGTTGACAGCATCCCCAACCGGATGACCATCTCTCTCTCCGGTCACAACTATCTGGGCAAGAGCGACCTGATGATGCTCGAGATTATCTCCAACAGCGACTGGACACGTCCTGTCTACGTGGCTACGACCGTTGGTGAGGAGAACTTCATGAACCTTGGCGACAACTTCATCCAGCAAGGACTTGCCAACCGCATCACGCCGTTCAACACGCGTGCTGAGGACGCCCAGCGCTTCGACGCCGACAAGACCTACGACGCTGTGATGTACCGCTTCAAGTACGGCAACCTCAGCCATCCCGGTCTCTATATCGACGAGACTACGATGGGCATGTGCTGGACCCACCGCCGTCTGCTTGCGCGCACAGCCATCCAGCTGGCACTCAACGGCGAGAAGCAAAAGGCTATCAATGTGCTGAACAAGGCCGAGAAGGAAATCCCCGAATACAACGTTCCGATCAACTATATGAGTGGCGGTGGCGACCTGTCCAAGGCTTGGCAGATGGTTGGCAACAAGCAGAAAGCCAAGGCTTATGCCGACAAGACCTGGAAGGTGCTGTGCCAGTACATTGAGTTCTACCTCCAGCTTCAGGGCAATGCCTTCAACGCCGAACAGGAAGAGTGCTTGCGCAACTTCTACTATATGCAGGATATGTGCAATGCCTACCGCATGATAGATCCTAAGCTCTACGAGAGCAAAATGCAACAATTTGCCAGCTACACCCAGCGCTATCAGGCAAAGGGTGGGCAGATGCCTCAACAATAAAACAACAGTCCCGGCCCCTGGATGCTCATTCACGTGAGCGTTTGGGGGACGGGTCTTCTTTGGCACTCTAATTCATTATAACCCGTGATTATTGAGCAACCGGCCAAATGGCTGAGATGGATCTACCCCAAGGCGTTGTGGAGGATGGACAAGCACGAGCATGCCGTCTATCTCACGTTCGACGACGGCCCGATACCGGAGTCTACGCCTTTCATCCTCAAAACGTTGCGGGAGCATAATGTGAAAGCCACCTTCTTCATGGTGGGCGAGAACGTTCTGCGCTATCACAATCTCTACAACCAGATCGTTGAAGAGGGGCATCAGGTGGGCAACCACACGTTCAACCACATCGGCGCGTTCAAGCATTGGTCGCTGACCTACGTAATGAACACGCAGAAAGCCAACGAACTGATCCACGCCCATCTCTTCCGTCCGCCTCACGGCTGGATGCGGTCGAGCACCTACTGGTGGCTCAGCATGAAATACCGCATCGTGATGTGGGACTTGGTGACGCGCGACTATTCCAAGTGGCTGACGGCTGAGGATGTGCTCAACAACGTGAAGCGCTATGCCCGCAATGGCAGCATCATCACGTTTCACGACTCGCTGAAGAGCATCGACAAGTTGTACTATGCTCTGCCCAAGGCCTTAGAGTGGCTAAAAGAACAAGGATATGAATTCAAAACATTCGAATGACATGATGGATTCCCGTGTTGAGGAACTCACGTTGAAGATAAAAGCCGAGGCCAAACGCCTTGGCTTTTTCGCTTGTGGAGTGGCCAAGGCCGGCAGGGTGTCGGCCCAGGCCGAAGCCGAACTGAAGTCGTGGATTGACGAGGGCCGCGAAGCCGACATGGACTACATGTGCCGCAACACCGACAAGCGGCTCGACCCGCGTCTGCTGATGCCCGGAACGAAGAGCATTGTGTGCGTGGCGCTCAACTACGCGCCTCAAACCGAGATGCCCGAGGGTGAATACCAGTTCGCCGCCTATGCCTTGGGCAAGGACTATCACGACATCATGAAGTCGAGACTCCGTCAACTTGCCACGGCCTTTGGTTTCGAGGATGCCCTCCATTCCGAGCGGCAGAATAATCTTTTCCGGGCCTTCGCCGACACGGGGCCCGTGCTTGAACGCTACTGGGCCTGGCAGGCAGGCATCGGATGGATAGGACGCAACCATCAGCTGATCATCCCGCATGCCGGCAGCATGTTCTTCTTGGGCGAGTTGCTACTCAATGTCGAACTGGCCTACGACCAACCAATGCCTAGCCGCTGCGGCCGTTGCCACAGATGCGTTGACGCTTGTCCCACGCATGCGCTGATTCCCAAAGACGACGAGAGCATGCCCTCAACAGATTTCGACGCGCGCCGTTGTCTTTCCTATCAGCTCATCGAGAACCGCCAAAAATTGTCGGCCGATGCCGTGGAGACGATGGGCGACTGCATCTACGGCTGCGACCGATGTCAGAAGGCCTGTCCGTGGAACCGCTTCTCCACACCGACCACAGATCCCCTGTTGCAGCCTTCTGAAGCATTGATGAAGATGACGAAAGAAGACTGGCACGAGCTCTCCGTAGAGAAATATCGCCAGCTTTTCAAAGGTTCGGCCGTAAAACGTGTGAAATATGAGGGACTCATACGTAATATAAGAGCAGCTGAAGATGAGTCTTCGAAAAAAAGCAGAGAAGCTAACGAATCTCTTTAAAAAAAGTTGTATCTTTGCAGTAAATAATTTAGCCTTAACTCTTCCAGTTGGGTTGAACAACTATAAATTAAAAATATCTACGAAATGAAACCAACATTATTGCTCCTCGCTGCCGGTATGGGTAGCCGCTATGGAGGTTTGAAACAGCTTGACGGTCTGGGTCCCAATGGTGAGACCATCATGGATTATTCCATCTATGATGCCATTCAGGCAGGCTTTGGCAAAATCGTCTTCGTTATCCGGAAATCCTTTGAGAAGGATTTCCGCGACAAAGTACTCTCCAAATACGAAGGACATATTCCCGCAGAACTCTGCTTCCAGTCGCTCGACGCACTGCCCGAGGGCTTCACTGTCCCCGAAGGCCGTGAGAAACCATGGGGCACCAACCATGCCGTGATGATGGCCAAGGATCTGATTCATGAGCCTTTCTGCGTGGTCAACTGCGACGACTTCTACAACCGCGACGCCTTTATGGTGATCGGCAAGTTCCTGTCCGAACTTCCCGAGGGCAGCAAGAACCGCTATGCCATGGTAGGCTTCCGCGTGGGCAACACCCTCTCTGAGAACGGTACCGTGGCTCGTGGCATCTGCTCAAAGAATGCTGAGGGCCATCTGACAACCGTCGTGGAGCGCACCGAGATTATGCGTGTCAACGGCGAGGTATGCTATAAGGACGAGGCTGGCAACTGGCAGCCCGTGGGAGGTGACAACACACCTGTGTCGATGAACATGTGGGGCTTCACTCCTGACTATTTCGACTACAGCGAGGCTGAATTCAAGGTATTCCTTTCCGACCCGAAGAATATGTCCAATCCCAAGGCTGAGTTCTTTATCCCATTGATGGTGAATAAACTCATCAACGATGGCACAGCCACGGTTCAGGTACTAGACACCACGAGCAAGTGGTTCGGCGTCACCTATCAGGCCGACCGCGCTTCTGTCGTAGCCAAGATTCAGAGCCTGATCGACGCTGGCGTATATCCGCAGAAACTTTTCTAATAAGACTCTTCTATTCGATTTATTCATCGAAATGAAATATAGGAGCGCATCTTCCCGTCGAGGCAGGTGCGCTCCTTATTTTATATGATGTCCGTAGAAGCGACTTCAATCTTGACGACAACGAAAGCCTATCCTAAGTTCCACATCATCAGCCAGTCTGCTTATTGCTGATAATCGAGAGATTGCCTGATGCCAGACGCTCAGCTTCCAAAGGCATGACTCAAAAAGAAAAATCCGGCGGTTTTCTTTTTCAATTTAATTTATTGTAGTATCTTTGTAGCAGAAAACGGAAAAGATGATTAATCCCGGACAGAATCACTTATTGACACATACAGTGGACGAACTCGCCGACCTTGAGGTCTGGAATATCTTCCAGCCACGTCAGGGAGGGGGGAAGAGTGGCCGTTCGTTTGCCTTGACCAGAGGTCAACGACCTTCAGGAGAGGCTTTGGCCCAGATTGTGTCCTTGGCTCGTGCCATTCTGTTTCCTGGTTATTACGGCAAGTCAAACGTGAACCAGCAGACGCTGAAATTCCAAATCGGTGTCAACGTCGAGCAGTTTCAAAAGCTGCTTGCGGGGCAGATCTACGCAGGACTGAGTTTCTGCGACAATGGTCAGGTCGAGGATGTTGCAGTCGACGCTTATGAGCGCAATCTTGCTCTGCGCGAGCGCAGTGAGGAATTGTCGCTCCGACTGACAACAAAACTGCCGGACATCCGCAAGATTTTGTTGACCGATGTCGTAGCGGCATACAATGGTGACCCGGCAGCCAAAAGTTTTTCCGAGATTATCTCTTGCTATCCCGTTATCAAGGCCTTGGTGAACTATCGCATCGCCCATGAGCTTTTTCTGATGGATGTGCCTCTCATTCCGCGTATGCTGACCGAGATGGCACATTCCGAGACCGGAATTGATATCCACCCGGGTGCTGCCATCGGTTCCTATTTCACCATCGACCATGGCACAGGCGTGGTGATTGGTGAGACTTGTACCATCGGCACAGGCGTCAAACTCTATCAGGGTGTCACGCTCGGTGCCAAGAGCTTTCCGCTCGACGCCGACGGCAATCCCATCAAGGGCATTCCCCGTCACCCGCATTTGGGTGACAATGTGGTGGTTTATGCCAATGCCACCGTTCTTGGCAACATCCACATTGGTGATGGTTGCGTTATCGGTGCCAACACTTGGGTCATGGAAGACATGGCTCCCAACACAAGAAAATATAAGAAGAGTAACAAAACGTCTCTGACAAGAGAGACAGAAAAAATCCAATAGAATTTACCCACAACAATGGAAAATGAATTTGAACTCATTGCCAAGACATTCATGGGCCTGGAACCCGTTTTGGCGCAGGAGCTCACAGAATTAGGTGCAAACAACGTTCAGATTGGACGTCGTGTTGTCTCTTTCACCGGTGACAAAGAGATGATGTATAGAGCCAACTTCCAGTTGCACACGGCTATCCGCATTCTCAAACCCATCAAGCATTTCATGGCACGCTCGGCTGATGATGTATACGAAGCTACAAAGACAGTAGATTGGAGCAAATACATCCTCCCCGGCAAGACGTTCTCTGTTGACAGCGTGGTCTACTCCGAAGAATTCCGCAATTCCCGTTTCGTCACCTACAAGGTGAAGGACGCCATCGTTGACCAGTTCAGAGAGCGTACTGGCACCCGTCCCAACATTTCGGTAAGCAATCCCGACATCCGACTTCACATTCATATTTCAGACGACGACGCAACGCTCAGCCTCGACTCGAGCGGTGAGAGTCTGCATCGCCGTGGGTACAGACAGGAGAGTGTTGAGGCTCCTCTGAACGAGGTGCTGGCCGCTGGCATGATTCTCATGACCGGATGGCGCGGCGAAACCGATTTCATCGATCCCATGTGCGGTTCTGGAACCCTTCTCATCGAGGCCGACCTTATCGCCCGCAACATGTCGCCAGGCATCTTCCGCAAGGAGTTTGCCTTCGAGAAGTGGCCCGACTTCGACCAGGATCTTTTCGACACCATCTACAATGATGATTCACGTGAACGTGAATTCACCCACCATATCTATGGCTACGACGTTGACATGAAAGCTGTCAACACAGCCCTGCTCAATGTCAAGGCAGCCGGACTGAGCAACGACATCACCGTAGCACAACAGGACTTCAAGGATTTCAAGAAGCCCAAGGAGAAAGCCATCATGGTGATGAATCCTCCCTACGGCGAGCGCATCTCTACGCCCAATCTGCTGGGAACCTACAAGATGATTGGCGAACGCCTGAAGCGCGAGTTCTCCGGAAATACGGCTTGGATTCTTTCCTATCGTGAAGAGTGCTTCGAGCAGATTGGCCTGAAGCCAAGTCTTAAGATTCCTCTCTACAATGGCAGTCTGGAGTGCGAGTTCCGCAAGTATATGATGTTCGACGGTGCCATGAAGGATTTCCGTTCCAATGGCGGTATCGTGAAAACCGACGAGGAGAAGCGCGAGATGGCACAGAAGCACCGCTTCAAGAAGCACCGCGACGACTTCAAGGAGCGTTTTGAGCATGATGAGGAAGAAAACGAGGAGGGCGACATCCGCACTTTCAAGTTCACTCCTTTGCGCAAGAACGACCGCTTCGGCGACAAGCGCAATGACCGCTTTGGCGACAGACGCAATGACCGTCGCTCTGGCGGTGGCCGCTTTGGACGCGACTTCGACGACGAGCGTGGCGGTGACCGCAGAGGCAGAAAGCCAGAAAGAAACTTCAGAAAAGACGGAGGAGGCAAGAAAACCTTTAAAGGCAAGCGATATGAGAAAGAAGATTAATCGTTGTTCAGTCTTGGTCCACGCCGGTGCCATCGCGCTGCTTACCGTGGCAGGACTCTTATTCCCGCAAATGACCAACGCTCAGAAAAAGTTCACTCTTGAAGATCTGAATTTCGGCGGTACCAACTACCGCAACATGATTGCCAAGAACCGCTACGCAACGTGGTGGGGCAACCGTCTCGTGCGGCAGGACTTGGACGAGTGTTCATTGATCGACAAGAAGACGGGCAAAGCCTCAAAGCTGTTCTCGCTTGACGAAATCAATAAATGGATAGGTCAGGACAAGGCCATCACTTCTCTATACTACGCTACCTTCCCCGACGCCAACCAGCCTTTGGTGCTGCTGCAGTCGTCGAAGAAGCGTTATCTCGTCGACTTTAAGAAGCATTCGGTTGTTTGGACACAAGACGCAGCCAACCAGGCCCACGATGATTTCTGTCCGACAACTCGACTAACGGCCTACACGCCAGCCGACGGTTACGACCTCTACGTGGCCGGTCAGGATGGACAACAGCCTCAGCGCATATCTTCCGACGCATCGCGCGACGTGCTCTATGGCACGAGTGTTCATCGTGATGAGTTCGGCTACGAGAAGGGAACATTCTGGAGTCCTGACGGAAAGAAACTGGCCTTCACACGTATGGATCAGAGCATGGTGACCGATTATCCTTTGGTTCACATCCCTGAAATCGACTGGACACCGGCTGAGGGCGAGAGTCGCATCGCCACCCCTGCGCCTGAAAAATATCCTATGGCTGGGGAAAAGATGCACAAGGTGACGATAGGCGTATACAACACCGAGAATCACAAGACCATCTATCTCCAGGCTGGTGATCCCACCGACCGCTACTTCACCAACCCTGCCTGGAGTCCTGATTCCAAGACGGTCTATCTGTTTGAACTCAACCGCGACCAAAATGATTGCAGACTCGTGGCTTACGATGCCGCTACGGGCGAGAAGCAAGGAGAGCTCTACCGTGAGACCGACGACAAGTATGTGGAACCGCTTCATCCGATAACGTTCCTGCCTTGGAACAGCAACGAGTTCATTTTCCAAAGTCAGCGTGATGGCTTCAACCATTTGTATGTCTTCAACCTCAAGACCAACAGCTATCGTCAGTTGACGAGTGGCCGATGGGTGGTGATGGAGATGTTGGGATTCAATGCCAAGCGCCACAGCATCATCATCGCTTCCAACGAGTGCAGTCCTATTCAGCGCAACCTCTATGAAGTGAACGTTGACAACGGACGCCGTACGCTCCTCGACGACGGAAAGGGATGGCACAGAGGCGCACTGAGCACCGACGGAGCCTACATCTACGACAACTACACTGAGCCCGATGTGCCGCGCAATATCGACATCATCGATGTGGCTAAGGCCCAACGCCTGCGTTATTTCACGGCCGAGAATCCCTGGAAGGGCTACAATGTTCCGACCTATGAGTGCGGAACTCTGAAGGCTGCCGATGGCAAGACTGACCTTTACTGGAGAATGGTGAAGCCCGTTAACTTCGATTCCAACAAGAAATATCCTACTATTATATATGTATATGGTGGCCCACACGCCCACAACGTAGACGCATCCTGGCATTACGGTTCCCGCAGTTGGGAGACTTACATGGCACAGGAAGGCTATCTACTCTTCATCCTCGACAACAGAGGCAGTGAGCATCGCGGCAAGGAATTTGAGCAGGCCACATTCCGCCATCTGGGACAGGAGGAAGTGAAAGATCAGATGGAAGGCGTGAAATATCTTCAGAGCCTGAGCTATGTCGACACGACCCGCATCGGTGTTCACGGCTGGAGTTTTGGTGGATTCATGACCATCAATCTGATGACCACGCATCCCGAAGTGTTCAAGGTGGGTGTTGCCGGTGGTCCCGTCATCGACTGGAAGTGGTATGAGGTGATGTATGGCGAGCGCTATATGGATACTCCCCAGACCAATCCCGAAGGTTATGCCCAGTCGTCATTGTTGCCGAAGGCCAAGAATCTGAAAGGACGCTTGCAGATCATCATTGGCACCAACGATCCTGTCGTTGTACCTCAGCATGCTCTCTCGTTCCTCAAGGCTTGCATCGGCGCTGGCACCCAGCCTGACTTCTTTGTCTATCCGGGCGAGCCCCACAATATGCGCGGTCATCAGAGCACGCACTTGCACGAGCGCATCTCGCGCTACTTCTTCGACTATCTGAAATAACATAACGGGCTGTCTGCCTTCCCGATGTGCTCGACGTAGCAGCGAAGAAAGGCAGGCAGCTGTAAAGAAAACAAGAATATGAGAATCTTACTATTGGGTTCAGGCGGCCGCGAACATGCGCTGGCCTGGAAAATCGCTCAGAGTAAATTGAGTGATAAACTGTTCATCGCTCCCGGCAATGCAGGAACTGCAGATTGTGGCGAGAATGTTGCCATCGGAGTGGGTGAAACCGACAAGTTGAAGGATTTCGCCGTAGACAATACCATCGACATGCTCGTTGTCGGACCAGAGGATCCTCTCGTGCACGGCATCACCGACGCCTTCCGTGCCGACCCGCGCACCGCTCATATTAAGGTAATCGGTCCATCGGCTTCCGGTGCCCGTCTGGAGGGCAGCAAGGACTTTGCCAAAGGATTCATAAAACGCCACGGCATCCCCACGGCTGCTTATGAGACTTTCGACGGAACCACATTGGAAGAGGGACTGAAATTCCTAGAGACTCTGAAGCCGCCTTACGTGCTGAAGGCCGACGGACTGGCAGCCGGAAAGGGCGTGCTCATTGTGCCGACGCTGGAAGAGGCCAAGAAGGAATTCAAGGAAATGCTGGGCGGCATGTTTGGCAACGCTTCCGCAAAGGTTGTCATTGAGGAGTTCCTCAGTGGCATCGAGTGCTCCGTATTCGTCCTCACGGATGGCAAGCATTACGCTCTGCTGCCCGAGGCCAAAGACTACAAGCGCATCGGCGAGCACGACACGGGTCTGAACACCGGTGGAATGGGAAGCGTATCTCCGGTGCCTTTTGCCGATAAACTGTGGATGGAGAAAGTGGAAAACCGCATCATCCGGCCGACAATCGAAGGTCTTGCTGCCGAGAACATCGACTACAAGGGATTCATCTTCTTCGGTCTGATCAACGTTGCCGGCGATCCTTATGTCATCGAGTACAATTGCCGAATGGGCGATCCTGAGACTGAGACCGTGATGCTGCGCCTGAAGAGCGACATCGTAGACCTCTTTGAGGGTGTTGTCGAGGGCGACCTCGATAAGCGTTCTGTAGAGTTCGACGACCGCAGCGCCGTTTGTGTCATGCTCGTCAGCGGTGGTTATCCCCAGCATTACGTGAAGGGTTACCCCATCTCGGGTCTCGACAAGGTGGAAGGCTCCATCGTGTTCCATAGCGGCACTGCTCTGAAAGACGGACAAGTGGTCACGGCTGGCGGTCGTGTGATTGCCGTGAGCAGTTATGGAGCCAACAAGGCCGAGGCTTTGCAGAAGAGTTTCGAAGAGGCCAGCAAAATTGAGTTTAAGGATAAATACTTCCGCCGCGATATCGGACAGGACCTCTAAACGTTAGAAGCTAGAAGTAAAAAAGTTAGGAGTTGGAATAAGCTGATAGTGGTTAACTGATTTCCAACTCCTGACTTCTTTCCATTCAGAGATTACATTACTACTTTTGTTCTGGGATTAATTGCATGAAAAGATTACAAAACAGGATAGCTGGGTCGCGCATAGCATTACCCGTAACAGCTCTCTATGCATTGATCATTAGTTTGGCCAATCATCTCATCGGCCAGTCGTTGTGGATCCAATTGCTGTTGCTGGCCGTCTCTACCCTACTCATGGTTCAACTCAACAACATCAATGCGCTGATTCGCATCTACAGCCGAATGGTTTCTTGTTCCTATCTGGTGCTGATGTCGATGATTACCTTCATATTCCCCGACCTGCAACAATCCCTGGCAGCCTTGTGCTTCATTGTCTTTCTGCTCATCGTCTGCTACGCTTATCAGGATCCCAGGGCCACCGGTGCCGTGTTCTATGCATTCTTCTTTATCGGTTTGGCCAGTATCTTCTCGGTAACTGCGCTTTGGTTTGTACCCTTGTTCTGGATAGTATTGGCCTTCAACATCCTGGCTTTGAGCGCACGCACATTCGTTGCAAGCCTTTTAGGACTCATGTGTCCCTACTGGCTGTCGCTCTTATGGTTTGGCTTTACCGGAAACCTGGATTGGTATTCAACTCATTTTATGTCTTTGGTGGATTTCTGCGAACCGTTTGACCTCGCGCTGTGGAACCTTCATCAGTTGATTTCTTTCCTTTTCATCGTTCTGTTGGCATTGGTTTCGGCCGTACATTTCTTCAATACAAGCTATAAAGACAAGATTCGCACGCGCATGATCTTCGAGATGCTGCTCGTTATCGCAATCTTCACCGCAGTCCTCATGCTCGTACAGCCAAAGCTCTACGATCCCCTCGTGCGCATTCTCATCATCTCTACATCGCCCTTGGTGGGCCACTATCTGGCACTGTCCGAGTCGCGATTGAGCAACATCAACTTCATCGTGATGTCACTGCTTGCTGTGGGACTGACAATCTGGAACTTATGGATCTGACCGCATTACTCACCAGTTATGGCTATTGGGGAATGCTCATCGCCGCTCTCATGGCGGGCAGTGTGTTTCCTTTCAGCAGCGAGGCCGTGATGCTGGCTCTGCTGGCGGCAGGTTTGGACCCCTGGAAGCTGATGGTCTACGGCACAGTGGGCAACACGCTCGGTTCGATGTTCAATTATGGATTGGGGCGACTCGGCAAAATCGAGTGGCTGGAGCGCTACTTTCATGTAAAGCCCGCACAGATAGACAAAGCCATGAAATTCATGCACGGTCGAGGAGCATGGATGGGATTCTTTGCGTTCCTGCCCATTCTTGGTTCCGCCATCTCCGTTGCATTGGGTCTCATGCGCTCTAATATCATTGTCACAACCGTGAGTATCTTCCTGGGAAAGATGATCCGCTACTTCGTTCTGCTGGGTGGAGTGGAAATCATCTTTGGGAAATAGTTGTGCGGATAATAGAGTTCTTCCGCCTTCCACGGAAGAATTCCATTTTTATTTCGAATGAAAATATAATGAATTGGACTTTTTTCCGTTGTATACCTATAATCGATTACCTTTTATCAAATCAATCCTATGAGCAACAAGCAGTATGATTTAAAGAGAGACGAGAAGTATTTGGAACTACTTTCTCAATCGTTCCCCACGATTGCCGATGCCAGTACAGAAATCATCAACCTCAGTGCAATCCTTAATCTACCCAAGGGCACTGAGCACTTTCTGGCTGACATCCACGGCGAGTATGAGGCCTTTCAGCATGTCCTCAAAAATGCATCGGGCAATATCAGGCGAAAGGTGCATGAACTTTTTGGCGATACACTACGCGCTAACGAGGAGCGCGAGCTTTGCACGCTGATTTACTATCCTGAACAGAAGTTGGAATTGGTGAAGCAGAACGAGACCGATATTACCGACTGGTACCATATCACGATTCACCATCTGGTCGATGTCTGCCGTGATGTCTCGAGCAAGTACACCCGCTCCAAGGTGCGCAAGTCACTGCCCGTTGACTTCTCCTATATCATACAGGAACTTCTTCACGAGCACTCCGAAGACAAGGACAAGGCCGACTATGTGAGTGCCATCATCAAGACCATCATCTCTACCGGCCGTGCCGATGACTTCATCGTTGCCCTCTGTGGTGTGATTCAGCGACTCAGCATCGATCAGCTCCACATTCTGGGCGATGTCTACGACCGTGGTCCTGGCGCCCACATCGTGATGGACACGCTGATGAACTACCACACTTGGGACATTACTTGGGGCAATCACGACATTCTGTGGATGGGCGCTGCCGCCGGCAACGATGCCTGCATGTGCAACGTCATCCGTATCGCCCTGCGCTATGCCAACATGGAAACCCTCGAGGATGGCTACGGCATCAATTTCATCCAGTTGGCCACGTTTGCCATGGATGTCTATGGCGACGATCCCTGCGTTGAATTCATGCCGAAGATAGCCAAGGAAGATCCCCTCGACGAGAAGAACAAACTTCTCTATGCCCGCATGCACAAGGCCATCAGCGTGATACAATGGAAATTGGAAGCTGAACTCATCAACCGCCATCCAAGCTGGCACATGGAAAGCCGCAAGTTGCTTGATGCCATCGACTACGATCGTGGTACGGTCAAGGTGGACGAGGTGGAGTATAAACTCACGTCGTGCCACTTCCCGACGATTGACCCGAAGAATCCTGACGTATTGACGGCCGAGGAGAAAAATCTCGTGGAGCGACTGCATCACAGTTTTGCCTCCAGCGAAAAGCTCCATACCCACATGCGTCTGCTGCTCCGCCATGGTTGCATGTATCGCGTTGTCAACCAGAATCTACTTTATCATGCCTCCATCCCTCTCAACGCTGACGGTTCGCTGCGCACGGTAGAGATATATCCTGGCATGGCTTACAAAGGAAAGGAACTGCTGTACAACATAGGTATGATGGTGCGTTCAGCTTTCCAACCCAGCAATGAGGATCAGGAACGCTATCACCAGTATGCCACCGACTACTTCCTCTATCTGTGGTGCGGCCCCGACAGTCCTCTCTTCGACAAGGCAAAGATGGCAACATTCGAGCGCTACTTCCTGAAAGAGAAGGAAACTCACAAGGAAAACAAGGGCTACTATTTCACGCTCCGCGACAAGGAAGAGACTGCAGAAAGAATCATGGACGAATTTGGGGTGACTGGTCCCAACCGCCATATCATCAACGGTCATGTGCCGGTGCACGTGGTCAGTGGTGAGAATCCCATCAAAGCCAATGGTAAACTGATGGTGATAGACGGCGGCTTCTCGCAGGCCTATCATAAGGAGACGGGCATCGCAGGCTATACTCTCGTGTATCACTCCCGTGGATTCCAGCTCGTGCAGCATGAACCTTTCACTTCTGCAGAGGACGCCATATTGAGAGGAACCGACATCAAGAGCACCACACAGATTGTGGAGATGAACCAGCGCCGCCTGCGTGTGGCAGATACCGACAAGGGTAAGGAACTGAAGCAGCAGATCGAAGCCCTCGACGAGCTCCTCTATGCCTATCGCACGGGATTCATTGCCGAGAAGGAGCGCAAGAATCCTCCAAAGGTATAAAATAGAAGACCCACCCCAACCCTTCCTTTCAAAGGAAGAAGAAGACCCACCCCAACCCCTCCCTACAAAGGGAGGGGCTTTTCAATCGCTAGCAATCCTTTTAATCCTTTACACGATAGGGCAAAGGAATAATCGCCATCGCTTTGAAGACTTGCGGCGCCAATCTCTGCGCAAACAGTCAACTTGCACACGCTCTCGCTTGACATAAATCAAGATACGCCGGAATATAACATTTGTTTGTAAAGTTTTTCTTGGCCGCAACGAAAATATCGCTATATTTGCAATGTAAAACAAGAAATCCTGAGTAAGGGTTCATAAATTAGAATAGGTTTTTAGTTCAATAGATTAAGGTTAATAGATAGGGTGTCCAGTTAGATGTTCCGAAAAACAGAGGCTGAAATCACCCGTTGAGTTGTTAATATAGTGCTCTGATATTTAACGTTTTAAGTAAC
>ONYS01000093.1 GCA_900322095.1 uncultured Prevotella sp. | reverse complement strand
TATCTCGGGTGATCCCGCAACTTATTATAATGCAGGTGTGAAGGCTGCCTTCGAGCAGTTCAGCCAGTTCCCGCAGTATGCTTCCGCACTGGCTGCCCTTAACGAAGATCCCACAGTGGGCTTGGGCGCAGGCGCAACACTCGCCGACTACGCCGCCAAGTATCTGGCTGCTCATCCCTTCAACAGCGCAACGGCTTTGGAGCAGATCAACACCCAGTATTACATCACGACCTTTGGTGATCCTCATGAGGTGTTCTCCAACTGGCGTCGTTCGGGCTATCCCGTTCTGCAGGTTGCTCCTATGGCCGCTCTCGACGGTCAGAGCGCATCGGTGGGCATTCCTCGCCGCTTCCGCTATCCGACTAAAGAGGCACAGGTCAACGCTACCAACTACGACGAGGCTGTCGGCCGTATGGCCGGTGGCGACCGCTTCGACTCTAGAGTATGGTGGGACGCAAAGTAATCGCAGATAGATACTAACTCTTACATTATAGTAAAGGGGCTCTTCCTGAATTCAGGGAGGGCCCCCTTTTTTCGTACAATAAGCCACAGTAGACCCACCCCCGACCCCTCCCTACAGAGGGAGGGGAGCGCAAATCACTCCGCATGTTGTTCTTCTAAGCTGCGTTAGGAGGGTCGTCATTCTTGACGACCAAGATTTCCGAACGATCCAATTACTAACATTATAATCGGTCTTCTTTCCATTTTACTCCTTTCAGTACAATCCTCATTCTTTCTTGGCCGTCAGGAATGACGGCCCTCCTATTCTCCTACAGAGGGAGGGGAACGTCAATCACCGCGTATATTATTCTTCGAATGTTGTAGGAGGTTCGTCATTCCTGACGACCAAAACGTACTAGATTCGCATCATAAGATATATCCTTCGTCGTCAGGAATGACGACGCTCCTACCAACTACAGAGTGAGGGGAGTTAACATCGACGCTCCTACCAACTACAGAGTGAGGGGAGTTAACATCGACGCTCCTACCAACTACAGAGTGAGGGGAGTTAACATCGAAGCGTTATAGGAGGGTCGTCATTCCTGACGACCAAGCAGGAAGGGGAAGTCCGCATGGTAGGAGGCTCGGCATTCCTGCCGACCAAGATTTCCGAACGAAACATTACCAATAGTACAATTCGCTTTCTTTCTTGGCCGTCAGGAATGACGGCCCTCCTACCTTTCCGGAAGAGAAACAATCATGGCACTTTTTATTCACATTGAACGCAGCGTTTCACACGATGCGTGACGACCGTCACGTTTGTGACGAATGTCACGTTCGTTCGTGACGAATGTCACGTTCGTTCGTGACAACCGTCACGTTGTTTCGTGACAACCGTCACGTTGTTTCGTGACAGTCGTCACGAGAGATGGTTCATTGAAGACACCAGCACCTAGTGTGCAACTGGTATGTTTGTAGGAGGGTTGTCATGGGATTGCCTTCATTTGCTTCTCCCCACCCTTTGTAGGGAGGGTTGGGGGTGGGTCTTCTCTTTATTTCGCTTAGCTTATTGTTAAAAAAGCGTTCTGTGTGGTGATGTCTGTACTAACAAAAGTTAATAGATTTTTGTCTCGCAGATTTCGCTGATAACGCTGATTTATCATGTACTTAGTCACACAAATGACCTTTCAGGCCTTTCGATTCCGCAGATGTGGGGAAAATCTGCGGAATCAAAAGCAGCAAAGCTGCATCTGCGAGAAAAATAGTCTATAATCTGCGAGATCTGCGGAATCTGCGAGAGAAAACTAAGCCATTGTGGCCTTAACAAATCTTAGTAGCAACATCACTACACAGAGAAAAAGCGGACGGAAGATTTAGAAAAGTCTTCCGTCCGCTTGTTATTGTAGGCTAAAATAATTATCGTTTAGATGATGCTGTTCTTCCGCGTCCACTCGATGATCTCGGGGATATAACCGAAGGCAAGGCCGGTCACGGTGTCTGCGCATCCGTAGTATACGGCTACACGTCCTGTCTCTGGGTCATGAAGCTCGGCGCAGGGGAAGCATACGTTGGGCACATCGCCAGTGAGCTCGTATTGCTTCTGCGGCGAGATCAAGTAAGGACCGCTGCGATAGATGGGTTTCCAGGGCTGCTCAAGATCCAGCAGAGCTGAGCCGAAGCTGTAGACGTAGCCATTGCAAGAATGTAGAACGCCATGATAGAACAGCAGCCACCCCTCGCTCGTCTCGATGGGGATGGGTCCGGCACCGATCTTCATGCACTGCCATGCGCTCACCTCGAAGGCGGCGGGCGACATCACGTGGCGGTGGCGGCCCCAGTAGACCAGGTCAGGCGACTCGCTGTAGAAGATGTCGCCAAACGGCGTGTGGCCGGTATCCGACGGGCGGGAGAGCATGGCGAAGTTGCCGTTGATCTTCTTGGGGAACAGCACGCCGTTGCGGTTGTAGGGCAGGAAGGCGTTCTCCAGCTGATGGAAAGTCTTGAAGTCGCTCGTCCAGGCTACGCCTATGGTCGGGCCAAAATAGCCGTTGCACCAGGTGACGTAGTAGCGGTCGCCGATGCGGCACACGCGCGGGTCGTAGCCGTACACCCACTTGCCAATCTCCTCGTCGTCGCACTGGAAGCGAAGTGGCTCCTCATTGATATGCCAGTCTAAGCCATTGTCTGAAAAGCCCACGTGAAGCACCATGCGACGGTTGGTGTCGTCGCAGCGGAACACTCCGGCGAAGCCTTTGCCAAACGGTACTACGGCACTGTTGAAGATGCTGTTGCTCGTAGGCAGCAGGTCGCGGGGGATTATGGGGTTTTTCGAACAGCGCCACATCACGTTGCGCTCGCCCTCGGGACGGTCTTCCCAAGGCATGTTGGGCAGGAGCTGGCCCTGAATAATCAGTTTTTCCATATTTTGTTGTTTATGAATTTTTCGTTTCTTGTTTATTATTTCTGGCAGGAGTTGAGCAGGTCCACCTTGCCTTCGTCCACCAGCTTCAATATCAGTTCGCCGAAAAGCGTGTTCTGCCATGCAAACCACGGACGGGTGTAGTTGTCGGCATCGTTGACATTGAAGGACTCGTGGATCATTCCGGTATCGGCATCCGTATCCATCAGCATCTGGATGCAGTCCTTTATCTCCTTGTCGTCCTTTGAGGTGAAGGCCTTCATCATGATGCTCATCGGCCATGCCATGTCGTATCCGATGTGGGGTCCGCCAATGCCTTCGCCGGCCTTGCCCTTGAAGAAGTAGGGGTTGTCGTCGCTCCACACGAAGCGGCGGGTGTTCTGATAGATGGGGTCGTCGAGGCTGACATCTCCAAGATAGGGCATGGCCAACAGGCTGGGCACGTTGGCGTCGTCCATAAGGAGCTGGTTGCCGAAACCGTCCACTTCGTAGGCGTATATCTTTCCGTATTTGGGATGGTTGTAGATGGCGTATTTCATCAGGGCGCTGTGCACCTCACTGGCCAGGTCGCCGCATTCCTTGGCGAGGGCTGGCTGATGGTTGACGGTGGTGAGCACGTCGGCCATCTTCTTCAGTGTGGTCACGGCCATGAAATTGGATGGCACGAGGAAGAGCAGGGTAGTGGCGTCGTCCGATGGACGAAACACGGAGGCAATCAGACCTACGGGCTTCACCGGTGCGCCCCATCCGCCATTGTTCACGGTGTCGAGCTGACGGTCGGTGACGCGCAGAAACTTGTACGGGCCGCGACCGTTCTTGCGCTGCTGCTCCTTGAAGGTCTTCAGCACCTTCTGACAGACGTCGATCCACAAGTCGTCGAAGATGCTGGTGTCGCCGGTCACCTTCCAGTATTCGTAGGCCAGGCGCAGGGGATAGCAGAGCGAGTCGATTTCGTATTTGCGCTCGTGGAGTTCGGGCTTCATGCCGCAGTCGTCTTTCATCCATCCGCCGTTGGGGTCGGGATAGCGGTTGAAGGCGTTGGCGTAGGGGTCGAAACTGATGTTGTGGAACTGGCGCAGGATGACGCCTTTGAGCATCTTCTTCAGGTTCTTGTCCTTGTTGGCAAACTGCAAGTAGGGCCATACCTGAGCGCCGGAATCGCGTCCCCACATGGCGTGAATGTCGCCGGTGTAGACGAAGGTGTCGGGCGTGCCGTCGCTGTCCTCGGTATAGTGGACGGTGGTGTCGAGGGTGTTGGGGAAGCAGTTCTCAAACATCCAGGCCAAATACGGACTGTTCTTGAGCAGTTCCTTTACTTGCTTAATCTTCTCCTCGATGACGTTCGACCTGAAGAGCCGTTCTTCGGGCGAGGGTCGCTTTGAGGTGTAACGTGTGGAAACTGCGGCGGCCTTGATGTAGTCGCTGCCGAACTCTTTCTGTTGCTTTGAGGCTTGTGCCGAGGCCATGCAGAATGTCATGGTCATCAGACAGAGGCAGAGTAATCTTTTCTTGAGAAGTTTCATGTAGGATTGCTGTTGTTTGATTCTTTCAGGATATTTTTATCACGCGCCATTCGTAGAACGACGCTAAGCATCGTACAAAGTTAACCAAATTAATTCATAAACCGCTATCCATGATTCATAATTTTGCGGCAAGGGGGAAATATAGCAATTCATAATTTACAATTGGCTGGCGCGGCGGCGTAATTCAATACCCATTCCTAACCCCAAGCCCCCCTAACCTCAAGACCCACCCCCTTCCCCTCCCTTCAGAGGGAGGGGAGCGAGAATCAGTGTGCCTGCTGTAGGAGGGTCGTCATTCCTGACAACCAAGCAAGAGAAGGCGGACCTCCTATGCCCTCCGAAGGGACGCATTAATGGCTTTTTTTAAACATTGAATGTCCATTAATCTTCCACGAATGAACTATAAATATTATTATTCATGAGCCATTTATGATCATTTATGGACATTAGTGTAGAAAAACTAAAATGTTGGTTATTCGTCATCGTTCTTTATTCTCTTGAGAAACGTTTATAGGAAGGTCGTTATGGATTGCCCCCTATTTGCTCCTCCCCTCCCTTTGTAGGGAGGGGTTTGGGGTGGGTCTTCGGTTTTGGTGGGTCTTCTATCCCCTTTCTTTCTTGGCCGTCAGGAATGACGGCCCTCCTATGCCCTCCGAAGGGACCCATTTTTAGATATTCAAGCCTCTTTTTATTAACATTGAATGTCCATTAATCTTCCACGAATGAACCATAAATATTATTATTCATGAACCATTTATGATTATTAGTGGACATTCGTGTTAAAAAACAAAGATGCTTATTTATTCGTCATTATTTTTTATTCTGCGAAGCGGAGCGTTAGGCTAATTCATAATTGGTGACGGGGTGGTGTCTATCTTTCCAAGTAATGTCGTTTATTCGTCTTTATTCTTTATTCCACGAAGCGGTGCGTTAAATAAAACTGATGTTCGTCGTCTCTTCTTCGATTATTGCTTTTATCTCCCGTTGAACTTAGTGGCACACTCAGCAGAAATCATCCAATTAATTTGTAGACCTAATGAAAAAACTTTATATTTGCACCATCAAGAAAATCCATTACTATGCGTGATATCCTTATATGTCTTTTGTTGATCATATCTTCTTGGTTCTCTACTGCCAATGCCCAGGAGCCAGGCGTGAGTCGACAACTTGCCCAAGAGCGTGCGCGACGAGTGAGCGATGTTGGCTACAAGTTGCATTTCAGCATCCCAACTTTGCTTCAAGAGAAAGTGCGCGGTCGAGCTGAGATTCGTTTCAAGTTGACGGATGCCGCTGATGACATGTGGCTGGACTTTTGCGGTGATGTAGTCGACAAGACCATGACGATAAACGGCAAGCATGTAGACACCCATTGGGCCAATCAGCATATCTTGCTGTCTCGTTATTCCCTTTCCAAAGGAGAAAACCGAGTGGAGATCTCGTTCACTTCAGCCGACAAAAGTCTCAACCGCCATGCAGACTTTCTCTATACGCTCTTCGTTCCGGCCAATGCCCGCAGCGTTTTCCCCTGTTTCGATCAGCCCGACCTGAAGGCACTGTTCGCTGTTGACCTTGACATGCCACAGGGGTGGACATCGCTGACGAGCGACAGCACGCATCTCCTGCCTACCTATCTGTTTAGTTTTGTGGCCGGAAAGTTCCAGCGGCAGACGGTAGTCCGCGACGGTCGTGAGCTCACCGCCCTTTACCGCGAGACCGATCCGAAGAAGGTGGCTCAGCTCGACAAATGTTTCGATGAGGCTGCCTTGTCGCTCCGCTGGCTCGAAACGTATACCGGCATTCCTTATCCCTTCTCCCGTTATGGTTTTGTTGTCCTGCCCGGCTATCAGTTTGGCGGTATGGAGCATCCCGGTGCCATACAGTTCACCGACCGCGAGATATTTCTTGGTGAGAAGCCCACGCCCGACGAGGAACTCACCCGACTGGAACTCATCGCCCACGAGACGTCCCACATGTGGTTTGGCGACCTGGTGACGATGCGGTGGTTCAACGATGTGTGGACAAAAGAGGTCTTTGCCAATTTCCTTGCCAGCAAAATCTCGCGCGAGCAGTTCCCGGATATCAACCACGACCTCAACTTCCTCAAGGCTTATCAAATGCGGGCTCTCTCCACCGACCGCACGCCCGGCACTCATCCCATACAGCAACCTCTTGACAACCTGCGCGATGCGGGATTGCTCTATGGCAATATCATCTACGACAAGGCTCCCGTCATGATGCGCAAACTGGAACAGCTCATGGGCGCCGAGGCCTTCCGTCGCGGACTGCAGGCTTATCTGCGGTGCTTCGCCTACAGCAATGCCACGTGGGATGACCTCATCGCCTTGCTCGACGGCGTGGCTCCGCAGGCAGATCTGAATGCGTTCTCCGAGGTGTGGGTCAAGCAGAAGGGATTGCCCGACATCACTTGCCGGTCCGTGGCTGAGGGGGTAGAGGTGAAACAGCGCGACCGCTATGGGCGCGGACTGGTGTGGCCGCAGCAGTTCGGTGTGGCTGTCGCGGTGCGGGATTCGCTCGTCAATGTCGTCGATACGCTGACCGATACACTGTCGGTGGTTAAGGTTCCCTCGCGGTCCGACATCACCATCCCTAACTATGACGGTTCGGGATATGGCCGCTTCCTGTATTCGCAAGAACAGATCCGTTACCTCATGGAGCGCTTCGACAAGTTGCCCGACCTGAACCGGATGGCGGCTTTGATGAATCTCTATGAGAACTTTCTCGACCACAGAATCAGTCCCGAGGAATATTTCGAGTTCATTAGGAGGGAGTTGACCGGTGAGCGCAATGCTCTCGTAGCTTCCACTATGGCCCGCCAGTTGGCTGCAGTGAAATGGTATTCGAAAGGTGACGGGCGCCACGCTATCGACCGCTTCCAATGGTCGCTCTGTCAGCATCATCCCTTGACTTCGCTCCGTCTGCAAGTGCTGCGCAGTCTTGGCACAACCGTTACGGATTCCCTCACGATGCGGCAAGTGCGCGATCTATGGTCGGCTCATAGTGACAGTCTGCTGACCGAACACGACTACACGCAGATGGCCTACCATCTCGCGCTGCTCAGCCCCAGTGAGTCTTCAGTTATCTTGACTCGACAGCGCGAAAGACTGCATACCGCCGACGAGCGGAACGAGTTCGATTACGTATCGCGCGGTTGTACGCCCGATACCGTCGAGCAGCGCCGTCTCTTCTACAGTCTGGTTCCCAGCGAGGGCAGACGTGTGGAACCCTGGGCGCGACAGTTGCTCGCCTTGCTGTGCGACGAGAGTCGTGAGACGCAGGCCAACACGTATCTGCGGCCCGGCCTCGACGCGTTGCTGTCCATCCAGCAGTCGTCCGATATTTTCTTCCCAGGCTACTGGTTGGGATCCTTGCTTGGCGATCATCATTCAGTCGAGGCGCAGTCCATCGTTCGCGAGTGGATCGACAGCCATGTTGATTATCCCGCAACACTGCTGAACAAGGTGAAAGAACAGGCCTATCCACTCTTGAATCAGTAGCTTCTCCGGTTGTATTTCAAAGGCGTACAGTTTCCTCGTTCTTGGATGGGACAATCGAAAGGGAGAGGAGCCTTAGGCGTGTTAATTCCCAGAAGAGTCGGTCGAGTTGGAGAGGAGCCTATGTGCGTTAATTCCTGGATGGAACGATCGAGTGGGGAAGAAGCCTTAGGTGTGTTAATTCCCGGATTGGACGATTGAGTGGGGAAGAAGGCTTGGGTGCGTCAATTCTCGGATGGGACGATTGTGTGGGGAGGGACCTTGCGTGCGTTAAAATAGTATAAACATTATTCTATTCTTCGTTGTTTCGAAAAAATAATAGTAATTTTGCACCACTTTTAGGAAGAATGGCAGAGTGACCGAATGCGCTGGACTCGAAATCCGGTATACCCCTTTCGGGTATCGGGGGTTTGAATCCCTCTTCTTCCGCATAGGCCTTTTGGGGTAATCACCAAGTACTCACGAAGGAAATCAAGGAAATTCAGTTAATTGCCGTAAACTCAACGAGTTACGGCAATTTTCGTTCAATGAAGTTGGGAAAATAAAGTTACTTGAAAATACCAACTGACATCACGAAATACTCATTTTTGGCTACAATTTGGCTACAATTTTCAAAACCCGAAAATTTTGTGTAGCCAAAAGTACACAATGATTACACAATGATTATCTGAAAACTCTGTTTTACAGCAATTTAACCCACATTGCAGGGTTTAGTTATGTGGCATAAACAGCCAACATCGACGATAAGTTAGGAAACTTTAACAAGTGTGCTTGAACACTCTTTGCAATGCGGGTTAATCATATTCATGGTTCCCTTGTTAGCTTCCCCAGCCATCAGAAAGGCAATCAAAGCATCCGCACTGTCAGCCATCTCCTTATTACGGATGATTCCCGCAGACCGGCCATATTTTTGCCAGTCAGCCGGATGGCAGTCAACAGCCAGGCCTCTCTCCTGGGCATACAATTCCCCCAGACGGTCAGCACCTCTGGCACCGCCACTAACGATGATTACTTCTACTTCCTCGTCCTCCAGATGCATCCTGAGAATAGTGTCACAATGCTCTTTCAACTTCTGATAATTGTTGAATGCCCTGCTGCCGGCAATGATGGTCTTATACTTCCTCATAATCTTATACTTACTTATACAAAGATAATGAAAATATCCCATACTACCAAATAATCTACAAACTAAATAACTGTAAATCAAACTATTACGAATATAATGTAATTCCCCGTTAATGACATCTCAAGTTTTTCCCCTAATGTTTTTATATCTACATTCATCAAAGAATATCGGCCACAGCCGCGCTGGTTTTTTCTAACAGAATGTGCCAAGGCTTGTGGCGTAGGAAGGGGCGAAGAGAACGCGGTGAGCCTCGCGCTTCCGTAGCCACTTGCCTTGGCACATTGGAATTGCTCGACCGCTCTCCCGAAGTCGGGTATCGTCCCGATGCCCGATGCAAGCGGTATCGCAGGCGCATGAGGCGGTGTCAAAGCGTCGAAGTGCTTGGACTGCCAGACTCATGTGGCCGAAGATATGGCTTGCAGGGCGACATATCTCAATACCTGTTTACAGACAACACTTTCCTTACTCTGTTCTATGGCTTGTGTATCGCTCGACTGGCGTAGTACGGCAAACCCGGCTCAGCCGCTTGACGTCAAAGGAGCCAAGGCAGAGTAAGATACTCAAGCCCAAGAACGAAATGTCCCGACTTCTCTTCCTTGCCGCCGTCCGCCCCCAGGCGGTGGTGAAAGTGGTGTCTTAAAGTGGGGTGTAGCGGTCAGAGCATCATGCGCAGCCGTGCGGACAGCGGAACGGAAACGAAAGACAAGGCTTTCAGGGGATAGTAATCTCTGAGACCATTCAGTGTTTCTTTCATAATAGAAGAGAGTCTCCCAACACAGCTAAAGGTATGGAAGACCCTCAGAACTACACATTAAGGCAACGGAAAATCCACGAAGCGGATAACCTGCTTGCCCTTCTTGTCCAGGTAATACCAGCGCACGGCACGGTATGGCTCGCCCTGATGATTATAAGCACTATAGGCTACACGCGCCTTCCATCCGGAGAACGCCTCCTTCCTATTGGACGCATAGAGAGAGTTGCGCAGTTCGGCACTTGCCCTCATCTGTCTTTCGGCAAGTCCTGCCACATAGGCATCCTCGGGATTCCACTCCTGCATGTTGCGCGTACGCTTCATGATGGTATCCGTCACACGGCGCATGTAGCTGTAGATATGCTCCTTGTCTTTATCGGAGAGGAAGTACTTGCCGAACGCAGAGTCTGGCTCGGAGACCGCTCCCACTTTCAATCGGTCAGGGTTATCCTCTGACATTTTCAAGTGCCGAAAACTGCTACATTGCTAATTTCTGAAATTTGTTGGTACAAAATTACTGATTACATTTAATGTACTTGATGCTGAAGAAAAATAACTAAAAATTTGGGGAAATGGAAAAAAAATAATATTTTTGCAAGGCAAAAATATGTCTATGACCCAAAGTGATATCATAAAGAATATTGCAAAGAATGCTTTAGCAAGCGATTACAATCGTTTGCTAGATTCACTTATGGAGTTAGTAGACTATTCCCAAAAGAAAAACCGGAATAAGTTTGCTGCTGAGTTGCAGTCCATCATTACAGACAGCAAAAGGAAAAAACAATTTATAGGAACATCCTATGAAGGGTCAAACTATAATGACCTAGTCATATCCACTGTCATGTCCTCTTATAAATTAGAGGATTTGGTTTGTGATGAAGATGTGCATACATCCTTAACGATGTTCTTAAAAGAGCAGCGGTCTGCATATCTTCTTAAAAGCATTGGCCTATCGTTGACCAACAAAATCTTATTCTATGGTCCATCCGGCTGTGGGAAGACCCTTGCGGCAGCAGTAATTGCAGGAGAACTAGAAAAGCCATTAATCACGGTAAATTTGGGCTCCATAATCTCTGCCAAGCTTGGAGAGACCAGTAAGAACCTTAGCCAAGTCTTCAAGATGGGAAGTCTTGAAAATGCTATAATTTTCTTAGACGAATTTGATAGTATTGGCAAGATAAGGGATTACAGTCAAGATCATGGGGAAATGAAGCGTGTGGTAAACACATTGCTTCAGTTGTTTGATTATATTCATGACAATGCCATCGTTATCGCAGCAACCAATCAATTTAATATGATTGATCATGCTCTAGTACGAAGATTCGATTTGACATTGGAGTTGAAGCCGCCAAAAGAACAACAGATATTGTCACTAATAGACAAGACGTTGAAAAAACGTTTCTCTTTTGATAGCGAAACCAGCAAAATGGATTTTGTGCATCAGTGTAATGGATTCTCATATTATGTAATTCAAAAGATTCTAGTAGATGCCATAAAGATGACGATTCTTAAGGCTGGAAAGATAAAAACAGTTATCGATCAAAACGAAATCAACGCTTTGATTAAGAAGGAAAGGGGCAAATAGTCCCTTTCCTTTAATTTTCTATTGAAGCTTCTATGTCAGTTGTAGCCTCAGCAATGTTTTCTATTGTATTAACAGCAATCATTTCGTCATAGAGATTTGCTTGTGTTTCTGCCTGAATATATCGGCGCAAATGTACACCTCGTAGCGGAATGAAATGTACACCCTTTATCGGAATGAAATGTACACCTCATATCGCTAACAAATGTACATC
>ONYS01000058.1 GCA_900322095.1 uncultured Prevotella sp. | reverse complement strand
GATCAGCGTAAAATCTGTGGGGGCCCAAAATCCACCTTCAAAAAAAATCAATACTGAAAATCAATCAGTTACATAACTAAACCCTGCAATGTGGGTTAAAGATTCGTCGCTTTGAAGAACAGACAAAAAATAAGTCCAAACATCCTCACGGACCCTTGGACTCAACTTACTGAAATCTACCTATATAAATTTAAGACATTAATCACTCATTCTTTATTCTATCTTGTTACCATACCTATTCAAGTTGGTTTTACCTTTCTTTATTTTTCTGATGCAAAGATAAGAAAAAGTTTTTATCGTGCAAACATTTTTCAGTGAAATTATGTTTTAATTCAGCGAAAAGGCTAAAAAAAGGGGTTTATGATATAGAAAAAGGACCATTTTGGACCATATTTGACCGTTTGCTGATTCTTTTACACAAAAACTTTCTCTGCTCTTTCACAAAATAGCTTCAGGAGTTCATGCTTCTCAGCCCAGATATTTTGTCAGATACTTAGCGTAGGCGCTATTGCGAATCTTCTGAATTCCCTTTTCCCTAATCTGGCGCACTCGCTCCCGCGTCAGTCCGTAGACGTTGCTGATTTCTTCCGGATTGCGTTGGGGCACACCGATGCCATAGGTGTCGCAGATGATCTGGCGCTCACGGGGCTTCAATACGCGGTCCATGATGGCAATCACTTCCGTCACCATTGACTCACGCTCAGAGGCATGCTCGGGATTGCTCTCGTCGCTGCTCGCGGCAATCGTGTCGCCATACGAGGTGTCGCTGTCATCGCCCATAGGCACATCGATGCTGACCTCATGGCTTTCGGCCTGCATGGCCTGGTCAATCTTGTCCAGATTGATTTTCGTAAACTCGGCCAGCTCCTCCGACGACGGTTTGCGGTGGTGCTCCTGCTCAAACTTTGCTATGGCCTGATTGATGACCTGGATGTTGCTCACGTGGTTCAACGGCACGCGGACCAATCGTCCCTGCTCGGCCATGGCCTGAAGGATGCTCTGGCGAATCCACCATACGGCATAGGAAATAAACTTGAAGCCACGCGTCTCGTCGTACTTCTCCGTAGCTTTGACCAGACCGATATTGCCTTCGTTGATGAGGTCGGACAAGGTCATGCCGCGGTGCTGATACTGCTTGGCCACGGAGACGACAAATCGCAGATTGGACTTGATCAGTTTATCCTTGGCACGCTTCCCCCTTACACCACCGAGTTTCACCTCGTGGGCAAGTTCAGATTCCTCCTCTGGCGTTATCATTGGGATTCTGGCAATCTCAGTCAGATACTGATTCAAGTCCTCCTCCGTACGGTTCGTAATGCTCTTTTGTATTTTCAGCTGTCTCATGATTTCTACCTTTCAATAGTTGTTTGACCTTAGCGACTCGTAATCTTTTATATTATAGGCAATTTATAATAGATTTTGTGGCAAATGTAATGAAAATATTTGTAAACAAAGAATAAACAAGTAATTATTTTTTTAGAGTGTCATAATTTGGATTAATGTTGAGGGCAGCACCGGACGAAAACAAATTGCTCCAAACAGTGTCTGCGATGGCATTTTTCTGGGTCAACGGATATTTTCTGTGGATTGCACATCATAACGATTAACACAACCAGGCCAAAAAGGATAGTCCAATTAATAATTCACAATTAGACTGGCCTGACCTTTTGCTTATACATAGATAATGGGCGGCACGTGGCAACCGACAAGAATAGATGGTTATAAACCTAAAAAATCATAGAAATCTATGGAAATCAACTAAGGAATTCACACACAAAAGAATGTAAGTGGAGAAGGCGGGAAACGCAGGTAGGAAACTTTAGCTGGTTAATTACAGGTTAAGAATCGCCTATGGTCGTGCAGAAATAAGAAATACGGCCATAGGCGATAAGTATTAGTAACCGCTCCTACTAATCCTTCAACAGCGCGTTGCCAACGCAGGCGCTTGGCATCTGGATATGCAGCATCTCGCAAATCGTGGGCGCAATGTCCACAATGCGGGCGGGAGTGGAGGTCTGACCGTGGTTGACATGCCAGCCCAGCAATACGAAGGGAATATGCGTGTCGTAGGGATTCCACTGGCTATGACTGGTTCCGCGATAGTCGGCCGCATCGCTGGCATCGCCAAACTCGGGACGGGCCACGAAAAACACGTCACCACTGCGCCCACGGAAATAACCATTGACGATGCGCTCCTTGATGATCTCGGGGATGGTAGCCTCAGCCACATGGTCATAGTCTACGGCAAAGCGAATGCGGCTGTCCTTCAGCAGCCAGTCGATCATGGTCTGGCGGGCCTTTGAGATATCCACTCCCCGCTGCTTGAGCAAGGCATCATTGAGTGTCACCCGTCCGCCGCTGATCTGCGAGACCACCTTGCCGTCAACGCCCAGGGCCTGCTGCATGTAGGTGTTGGCTTCTTTCTCCATATTCCACATCTCTACGCCACCTGCCGGAATCTTGTGCTCCTTCAAGAAGTTGGGATTGTGCACGGCACCATGGTCGGCCGTGAAGAAGAGCAGATAATTGCCTGCGCCCACTTTCTCGTCGAGCATCTTCAGGAAAGCGGCCATCTGGCGGTCGAGCTCCATATAGACGCTCTTGTTCTCCGGACCTCGCGTAGAGTAAGTGTGACCAATGGCATCAGTAGAAGAGACAGAGATGCAGAGCAGGTCAGGATCGCTGTGCTGTCCCAACTGCTCATTCTCCACTGCAGCCTCAGCGAGTCCGAAGGTGAGAACGACGCCCTTGTCGGAAGTCTTCACGTCGGTGCCGGGCTTCTGCTGATTCTGCTTGTTGAAATTGGCTACCCACTGTGGGAGTTGCTTCATATAATAGGTAGAGGTGACGAAATTGCCTGCCGACTGGTCCCACCAGTAGGCTGCGTCGGCGCTGTGGCCTGCGGGGAGAATGGCTGCGCGGTCCTTGAGTGCAATGCCGATGACCTTGCTGCGGAAGTCGGTGGCCAACTTCAACTGGTCGCCGATGGTGGAAGCCTGAAAGCGATGGGGCGACATCTGACCTTCCTTCGACTTGCTGCCCACGCTCTCCACCGCACTGTCCTGACAGCAGTAGATGGAAGCTCCGTCCTCAAACCACGTGTTGCCGGCAATGCCGGTGAGCGCCGGCACCGATCCGCTCCAGACAGAGCTGTGGCCGATGGCCGTCACTGCGGGCACGTAGTTGATCATCGTATTCTCATAGCTGTAGCCTTCATCGACAAGACGTCGCAGACCGCCCTCGCAGAAGTCGTTATAATAATAGTAGAGATAGTCCCATCGCATCTGGTCTACCATGATGCCCACCACGAGTTTGGGACGCTGAATCTGTGCATTCGTCGGAAGCGAGAACGCCACCAACAACAGCGGAAAAATGGACTTCAACACTGAAAAAAGCCCACACTTCGTAAGAAAATCTGTTTTTCTCATAACCATTTTATTTTTTTAACATAAAATTCTTTGTATAATTCACATATTAAATTACTTTTGCAATGTGTTTTTCATGGTATTAGATTATTAAGGTTAATGAATGGGATTGGTTGTTGTGAAACAGCCAATCTTTTTTTGTATCGTATAGTCTCTGTTTTGTGTCAAATAGTCTTTGTATTCCCATTTTCCAGACGTTGATTCACGATGAAAAGATGCTTTCTTTTGGAATGCAAATTTACAAAAGCTTTTTTGATTCACAGCAAGAAATCTTAAAACATTTTTGTTAAGTTTCCAATGCAACTGGTTGGGCTGTCATGTTTTGGTCTAAAAAATTAGAATTTCTTGTTTTTTTTGCCTACCTTTGCATTCATGAATGTCATAGAATTGCTCAAGCGCTATGAGGGCGAAAGGAAAGTTTCGTTTGAAGTGCTGCCTCCCTTGAAAGGAAACGGCACGGGCAGTCTGTTTGCCTCTCTCGACAAGCTGATGGAGTTTAATCCCCTCTACATCAACATCACCACCCACCATAGCGAGTACATATATATTCCACTCGCCGACGGCAAATACGAACGCCGCCGCATCCGTCGCCGTCCGGGCACCGTGGCCATCGCCGCCGCCATTCAGCAGCGCTACGATTGTCCCGTGATTCCCCACGTCATCTGCTCGGGTACCACGGCCGAGGCCACTGAGTATGAGTTGCTCGACCTGCAGTTTCTCGGCATCGAGAACCTGCTCCTGCTGCGTGGCGACAAGGCACGCGACGAGCGCACGTTTACTCCCGTGCCGGGCGGACATCTCCACACCACCGACCTCATCAAGCAGGTGAACCGCTTCAACGAGGGATTCTTCAACGACGGCACGCCGATCCGCCATCCCGGAAAACCGTTCCACTTTGGTGTGGCGGCCTATCCCGAGAAACACGAGGAAGCGCCCAACATCCATCAGGACATGGTGCATCTGCTGGAGAAGCAGCAGCTGGGTGCCGACTATGCCGTGACCCAGTTGTTCTACGACAACAGCCGGTTCTTCAGCTTCGTCAACGACGCCAACAACATGGGCATCACGATTCCCATCATTCCCGGCATCAAGCCCTTTGCCAAGCTGTCGCAGATATCGCTGGTGCCGAAGACGTTCCATTGCGACTTCCCCGAAGACCTCGCCCGCGAGGCGCTCAAGCTGAAGACCGACGAGGAGGCACGGCAGCTGGGCGTGGAATGGACCGTGGCCCAATGTCGCGAGCTCTTCGACAAGGGTTACAACAACATCCACTTCTACACGATGGGAGCCGTGGACTCGGTGAGGGAGATTTGCCGACAACTGCTCTAAAACGATAGCATTTCGAAAACATGTATTTCAGCGAAGTCATAGGTCAGAAAGAGTCACGCCGCCGTCTGCTGCAGATGGTGGCTGAGGACAGAGTGCCCCACGCGCTGATGCTCTGTGGACCGGAAGGCTGCGGAAAGATGGCGCTCGCACTGGCTTTTGCCTCATTTCTTCTGGGCGACATCGGTACGGAAGAGGATGCCGACCCAGCGCTCAAGGACTTCGTGAGCGGATTTGATGAGCGCAAGCGCATCAACGCCCACGCCATGCTCGCCAAGTGGGAGCACCCCGACCTCCACTTCTCCTTCCCCGTGGTGAAACTGCCCGGACAGAGTGCGGAATATCCAACGACAAGCCTCGACTATATGCAGAAGTGGACGGAGTTTCTGGCCGACGGCCCCTATATCGAGCACGACCGCTGGGCGGAGCGGTTGAACGAGAACAAGATTGCCGTCATCTATGAGGCTGAGAGCGACCGCCTGCAACACGAGCTGATGCTGAAGTCGAACCAGGGCGGCTACAAGATCTCGCTCATCTGGCAACCGGAATGCATGAACGCCACATGCGCCAACAAACTGCTGAAACTCCTGGAGGAGCCACCGTCGAAAACCGTCTTCCTGCTGGTCAGCGAGGATCCGGGACAGATGCTCGAGACCATCCGCAGCCGCGTGCAGCGCATCGACATCCCGCGGCTCGAGACCGAAGACATCGAGAAGGCGCTGCAAGAGAAGCGCTCGCTCGAGCCCGATATGGCCCACCGCGTGGCCCGGCTCGCCAACGGCTCATGGACGCGCGCCCTGGAGAGTCTCGACGCCTCCAACGAGGAGCGCACCTTTCTCGACCTCTTCATCGTGCTGATGCGCCAAGCCTACATGCGCAATGCCAAGGAGCTGAAGAAGTGGAGCCTGGCCGTGTCGGCCTTCGACAGGGAGAAGCAAGTGAGGATGCTGAACTACTTTCTACGCATGGTGCGCGAGAACTTCATCTACAACTTCCGCAATCCCGAACTGAACTACATGACGCAGGAAGAGGAGAACTTCTCGAAGAACTTTGCCCGCTTCATCAACGAGGCCAACGTCATCGAGATGTCTGAGACCATCCAGAAGGCCATCAACGACATCGTCAGGAACGGCAACGCCAAGATGGTGTTCTATTGTCTGGCCCTGCAAGTCATCGTCCTCATCATGCGCAAGTAAGCGCAGCCAATATAAAAGAGACAATTGTTTTTGATTTATGAATTAGATATATGGATTTTAAAAATATGAACTTCAAGATTCTGCGCACGTGCGACCGAGGCTTCGGCTGTCACGCCTGCGGACGGCAGAACCGCCAGCTCAACACCTACGACTGGCTCTCCGACGTGCCCGGCAACGCAGAATCTACCGACCTTGTGGAAGTGCAGTTCAAGAACACTCGCAAGGGATATTATCACAACGTCAACGGTCTCGACCTGAAGAAGGGAGACATCGTGGCCGTAGAGGCCAATCCGGGCCACGACATCGGTGTGGTGACGCTCACGGGACGGCTGGTGAAGCTGCAAGTGAAGAAAGCCAACCTGAAATCGCCCGATGAGATACGCCGTATCTACCGTATCGCCAAGGAGACCGACATGGACAAGTACCGCGAGGCCAAGAGCCGCGAGCACGGCACGATGATCCAGAGCCGACAGATAGCCAAGGACCTGGGACTGAAGATGAAGATTGGCGACGTGGAATATCAAGGCGACGGCAACAAGGCCATCTTCTATTACATCGCCGACGAGCGCGTAGACTTCCGACAGCTCATCAAGGTGCTGGCCGAGACTTTTCATGTGCGCATCGAGATGAAGCAGATCGGTGCCCGCCAGGAGGCCGGACGCATCGGCGGCACAGGTCCCTGCGGCCGCGAGCTCTGCTGCGCCACGTGGATGAAGAACTTCGTCAGCGTCAGCACCAATGCCGCACGCATTCAGGACATCTCGCTCAACCCACAGAAACTGGCCGGCATGTGCGCCAAGCTGAAATGCTGTCTCAACTATGAGGTCGACGACTACCTCGAAGCCAGTCGCCGTTTGCCCTCGAAGGAGATTATTCTCCAGACTCAGGACTCCGACTACTATTATTTCAAGGCCGACATTCTCTCGGGAATCGTCACCTACTCCACCGACAAGAACATCGCCGCCAACATCGTTGAGATCTCTGCCGACCGGGCACGCGAGGTGATAGAGCTCAACAAGCAGGGCGAGAAACCCGTCTCGCTAAAGGAAGACGGCGAGGAGATTGAGGAGAAGAAGAGCGCCGACCTCCTTGCCGATGCCGACGTGAGCCGCTTCGACAAGGCCAAGCGCAACAAGAAAAAGAAGTCGAAGCAGAAGGACAAGGGCGCTGATGCCGCTTCAGCCCAGCAAGGCGCAAAAGCCGAGCAAGGAGGCGGACAGCAGAAGCCGGGTCCCAATACCAATGCTGCAAAGCAGGGCCAGCCAAAGGCCAATCAGCCCGCCGGCAACGGACAAAAGTCCAATCAGCCTGCCGACAACGCCCAGAACCCAGACGACCGCGGCCCAAGAACCAACCAGCGGCGCGGCAACAACCGCAAGCCCAAGCGCCAACAGCCCAGAAACGACGGTGCGCCCCGCCAGCAGGGCAAGCCAGCCAACAACCGCAGACAGCAGAACGACCAACCACAGCAATGACCAGACTTAAGGTGATATTGACAGCGACGGCGCTACTGCTGCTCACGGCCTGCGAATCCGGAATGGTGTTCGACCGCTACGGCCACGTGTCGGAACGGGGATGGAGCAAGCAGGACGCCGTGGAACTCAGCATTCCGCCGCTGCGCGAAGGCGGCGTCTATGAGGTGAGAATCGGCGTACGGTCCACCGACGACTACCCCTACCGCAATATTTCCATCATCGTGCAGCGACAGACGTTCCCGTCGAAGGCCATACACTGCGACACGGTGGAATGCAAGCTGACCGACGACAACGGCATCCGCACCGGCTCGGGATTCATCAACTACCAGAATGCCTACGACGTGGCGCTCGACCACTACAAAGCCGGCGACAGCATCCACATCGTGATGAAGCAGAACATGCGCAACGAGCAGATTGAGGGTATCACCGACGTCGGCGTCTCCCTGAGAAAAGTAGAATGAACTCGCAATCAAGCGCAGCTTCCGGCTGGCCATGATGAGCCGGACTGACGAAATATCCAGAAACAGCAAAATCGCTTTCGTGAATCTCTCACCGAGATATCGAAAGCGATTTCCATTTCTGTTCAATAAAAGCCGTCTACATTTCTCACGAAGTATAGGAGCAAAAATTTACTACAAGCAGCATTTCCACCTCACAGCCGGCTTTTTTGCCGAGAGACTTACCTGCTCCGGCGACTATAAAGAAACCAAATAACGCGCCGGCAGTTCGGTGTACTAAGAGTTATTTAAACAGTATTCTTTCGTTTGCAAAGATAAGGCAGATTTTCGCTTTATAAGCAGTTTTTGCTCGGAAAGGGTTACTAAAATACGCAAAATCGTAATTACTTGTTCTTGAAAAGTTGTTATTCTGCCAAAAAACGAGTAATATTGCAGATGAGAAGCTCACCGCCACCTGAGTCCAGCACTACACACGACACGGCCGGCGGATGATGTAAACACAATCTAAACATCAACAACTTTATCACAGCTTATGAAAGTCTATACAAAATTTGTTACAGCTATTCTATTGTCAGCATTGACATTCTCTCATGCCACGGCACAAGACGGACTGGAGATTTTTGGCGACACGGTGAACGTAAACCGCGGCGACCAGTTCCACATCTTCATCAAGTCCTTCTCGCAGCCCATCAAAGACTATCTGGCCAATGCCAAGCGAATAGCCGTGGACTTCGAAACCACCACGCCCGACGTCATCACTGTTGGCGGCGCATGGTTCCAGCCCAGCAAGGAGGGCATCGGCAAGATGAAGATGGTGGTCTACCAGGAATCGCCAAACGTTAAGGATTATCCCGACTGGACGAAGAAACTCGACTCACTGGAGTTCACCGTGAACGTGCTGCCCAAGCGCACACCTGCCGCCTTACCTTATATTAATATGGAATGGGGCACCGACAAGCAGGAGGTCATCGAGGATATGCAGAGCCACTACGAGTTGTTTTCTGATACCTATTATTCCATGAACCCCTCATTGACCGATGATGAGAAGCAACTCTTCGACTGGTTCCTGAACCCCGACTTCGACTATCCGCTCCTGGCCATAGGCTGGAACGACTACGGACAGCTCTACTCCTCAAACATCATCATGGCCGACCGCGCACGCCTGGGATTCTACAACGAATCGGAAGTGTCGGGCTATCTTGAGGACGACGGCTTCGAAGTGCTGGGCTATGACGAGACAGGTATGCTCGTTGCCTATCGCGAGACTGACCACACCCAGGCAAGCGCCGGCAACATCACTCTGCAGGGACAGTATTTCCCCTACCTCAACTTCCAGTACTCTCCCCAGTCACCCTTGGCCGTAGACCGCACTACGCTCACTCCCACGAAGGCCCGCATCAGCCGCAACGGCTCCGTAGTGACCATCGAGGCCGGTGAGGACGCCAACCAGACCGTGCGTATCTTCACTGCCGACGGTAAGCTCATCGCCGAAGGCATGCTCCACAGCGGTTCCAACTCGTTCACGGTCAACGCCCGTGGCGCCGTTATCGTGAGAGTAGGCAAGCACGCTGGAGTGAAAATCATGTAATTTGTTCCAAAAAATAAAAGACTGCGAAATGAAGAAAACTTGTACTTTGATTCTGGCTTTCCTGTTATCAGCCTTTGCCGTCCCAGCCATGGCCGCCGACTGGAGCTACGACTTTGACAACTTTAGTGACGTCTTTGGCGACAACTACGCCAATTCCACCCTCGACCTCACACTCAACAACCTCACATGGCACGTGCATGGCGTGATGCCTTCGGTGGCGGGAGATGCCGGTGACGACTGGAGCAACAGCGGCAGGTCGCTGCGCCTCTACGGCGAGAGCAAGAAAGACCGCCAGCTGGGTCCGGAAATGACCAACTTCACCCTCACCACGCCGCGCGACATCGGCAAGGTGTCGTTCTATATTCATGAGCACGGACGCTGGCCGGCCAGCTACGACCTGCAGGTGGCGTGGATTCTGCAGTGGTCGCCTGATGGCAACTCGTGGACAACAGTGGGTGACAGCTTCACGGCATCCGACGAGACGAAGTTCATCGAGCGCGACGTCAACCACGCCAATGCCTATATCCGCATCGTGCGTGCCGACTACGCCACATTCGACTATACCAGCGTGACCAGCAACGGCAAGATCACCAACCTTGACGACCTCACGATCACCGACATCAATGGCGGTAGCGAAGCCCCCACGCTGTCTACATCAGAGAGCGCGCTCGACTTCGGCAACATGTCGATCGGCCAGATTGGCAAGAAGAGTTTCGCCGTTACCTATTCTGGCAAGGAAGACGTTGACCGTCCCACCTACGAAATCACCGGAGTGGACGAGAGCGCCTTCAGCTATGAGAGCAAGCCTACAGCCGTAGAGGGCGTCGACAGCGTCACCATCAGCTGCCGTCCGCTGCGCAGAGGAACCGCGTCAGCCAGATTTGTGGCCACCTACGGCAATCTCACGACGACTGTAACCATGAAGGTGGTCGTGAAGAAGCAGCACGAAGACATCGCCTTCTCGGGCGGTGAGGGCACGGAAGACGATCCCTACCTCATCTCTTGCATGGAGGACCTGCAGGAACTGTCTGACTCCGTGACCGGTACAGACCGCCTGCCGCAGACCTACGAAGGACAATACTTCCTCATGACCGACGATATCGACATGAGCCCCCTTGAGAACTTCGCGCCCATCGGCAACCAGCTTGCCGGAGCAGGCACAGAGAACATGAAGTCATTCTCGGGCAACTTCGACGGAGACGGACACACCATTTACGGTCTGACCGAGAAATACACCGATGCCAACACCGTGGCTCTCTTTGGTATCATCGAGAATGCCAACATCAGCAACCTCACCCTTGCCAACAGCAACATCACGGGTAGCGCCGCAGTAGGCGGTCTGGTCGGTCTGTCGGTAGGCGTATCCACCATCAAGAACTGCCACGTAGCATCCGACGTAACCGTAACGGGCGCTTACTATGTGGCCGGTCTCTGCTCTTCTACGCTCAACGACAGCGGTCATCTCACCATCTCCGACTGCACCAGCGCAGCCACTGTGAACGGTGACTTCTCGGCCGGTATCATGTCGACCAACGGTCAGACGGGTACGGTGATTGAGCGCTGCGGCAACATGGGTCCCATCACAGCCCAAAACTATCCTGCAGGTGGCATCATGGGCTTCGTGTCATACGCATCGACAACAATCAACAACTGCTATAACACCGGCGCCATCACCATGAATGGTTCCGACTACTTTGGAGGCGGTATCGTGGCCAGCGCTGCTATGCTGACAGAAGGCAACGTGATCACCATCACCAACTGCTACAACGCTGGCACTCTGACTGGTCAATCGTTCTACATGCATCCCATCATCCCGGCCAACAACTTGCTGGTTGACTACGACGATGAGAACAACTACAACCACGACCTCCTGACGATGAGCAACTGCTACTTCGACAGCGACCTCGGCAGTTATCTGGAGTTGGATGGCACACAGGCCACATCAGAGTCCACCATGAAGACCAACAGCTTCACCGACCTTCTCAATCAGGGACAGGACTACGGAGTATGGATCTTCGTCGACGGCAAGAACAACGGATTCCCCGTGCCTGAGGGTGAGGTTCCGACAAGCATCAACAGAACCAACGACGTCGTGACCGGCAACGGACAGACAGAGATGTACAACTTGAGCGGACAGCGCATCACTAGCGCACCGGCATCAGGCCTCTACATCATCAAGAAAGCAGATGGCAGCACTGTGAAAGTGATGAGACGATAATTTTAAAAACATTGGAATAGCATACTTATTTCTTGCGGGATGGCTGCTAAGCTGCAGCCATCCCATTCTTTTTTGCAAAGCCAAGAATTTATGGCTTCTATAGCAACTATAGCAACCATAGCAACCATAGCAACCATAGCAACCATAGCAACTATAGCAACTATAGCAACCATAGCCCATATAAAAACTTTTCTGCCAGGCCGCCCGCTTCAAAAATCCTAATCATTTTTCGCCTTTCTTCGCCTTTTTTCTTAACTTTGTCGGAGAATAATACAAGCATACATGACTCTGCAACAATTAGAATACATTCTTGCGCTCGACAAATACGGAAACTTTGCCAAGGCAGCCTTCTATTGCAACGTGACGCAGCCCACGCTCAGTTCGATGATTCAGAAGCTGGAGATTGAGTTGGGACTGAAGATTTTCGACCGTCGCCACCAGCCCATCGTGGCGACGCGCGCCGGACGGCCGGTGATCGACCAGGCCCGCGAGATTCTGTATCAGTCACGGCGGCTGAAGGAGATTGCCGCCGAACAGAAAGACTCGCTCTGTGGAACGTTCACCATCGGCGTACTGCCCACCATCGCGCCCTATCTTATCCCCCACTTCTTTCCCCAGCTCATGAGGGAACATCCGGAGATGGACCTGAGAATCGTGGAACTGAAGACGGCCGACATGAAGCATGCGCTGACCGAAGGCGACATCGACGCAGGCATCCTGGCCAATATTGAAGGTCTGGAAAACTTCAAGTGCATGCCGCTCTACAAGGAGCGATACCTTGCTTACGTGGCAGAGAACGACCCTCTCTTCACCAAAGAACGCGTGAAGATCACCGACTTGAATTCCGAATTTCTGTGGATGCTCGACGAGGGCCACTGCTTTCGCGACCAGCTGGTGAAGATCTGTAAGCTCAAGGCGGCCTCAGCCAGCAAGAAAGCCTACACCCTGGGCAGCATAGAGACCTTCATGCGGATTGTGGAGAACGGCAAGGGCGTCACCTTTATTCCAGAGCTCGCCTATTCACAGTTGCGCGATGAGCAGCGCCGACTGGTGAGGCCGTTTGCCATTCCTGAGCCCAAACGCGAGATTGTAATCATGGTGACGCAGGACTTCATCCGCAACAAGGTGCTCAACCTACTGATAGAAAGAATCCAGAAGGTGGTGAAACCGCTCCTAAAGCCATAAACACAGGGCTGAGATTGTTTGATTTGCAAGAGTAGATAAATGCTCTCTGTTTTCAGCGTTATAGCCCCCGCTTTTCTGCATGATTGCTCTCAGTTGTCAGCAGAACTGCTCACAGCTGTCAGCAGATCTGCTCTCAGCTGTCAGCAGAACTGCTCACAGCTGTCAGCACACATGAATCAACGGAAAGGAGCCTCACAACTCTGGATTATACCGGCTACAAGAAACAAAATAATATATCTACACAAATTCTGAGAATATCAAACTACAAATAACCCAAAGATGAATCGATTATCAATTTCACTGCTGCTCGCCGCAATAGCTTTCAGTCCAGCATCAGCACAAGATTTCAAGGTCACGGTCAAAACTGCCCAGGAGCCCATCCACAGCGGCAAGTACAAGCCCACGATGGAGAGCCTCTCCGACTATGAGTGTCCCGAATGGTTTGAGGATGCCAAGCTCGGGCTTTGGGCCCACTGGGGCGTACAGTGTGCGCCTGAAGACGGCGACTGGTACGCTCGCATCATGTATGAGCAGGGCAGTCAGCCCTACCGCTATCAACTGGCCACGATGGGCCATCCCTCGAAAGTGGGGTTCAAAGACTGGATTCCACGCTGGAAGGCCGAGAACTGGAATCCCGACAGTCTCGTGGCGCTCTATAAGCGTTGCGGCGCAAAATACTTCGTGGCCATGGCCAACCATCACGACAACTTCGACAACTACGACTCTAAATATCAGCCGTGGAACTCGGTCAACATGGGACCGAAGACCGACATCATCGCCCGCTGGGCCGCAGCAGCCAAGCACTACGGTCTTCCTTTCGGCGTCAGCGTTCATCTGGCACACGCCTGGACCTTCTACGAGAAAGCTCAGGGCAGCGACAAGACCGGTCCGCTCGCCGGCGTGCCCTACGACGGACGGCTGACCAAGGCCGACGGCAAAGGCACCTGGTGGGAAGGCTACGACATTCAGGACCTCTACGAACAACGCCACCAGGTGAGCAAAGACAACTCGAAATGGGACTGGGAGACTGACTACGTGACGACACCCGACCAGGCCTATTGCGACCGCGTATACAACCGCACCGTAGACCTCATCAACAAGTACGACCCACAAATGATCTACTTCGACGACACCTTCGTCCCTCTCTGGCCCATCAGCGACTGCGGACTGAAGATTCTGTCGCACTTCTACAATAAGAATATGGCTGAGCATAAGGGTCGCAACGAGGCCGTGGCCACCGGAAAAGTGCTGACCGAGGATCAGAAGAAGACGGAAGTATGGGACGTGGAGCGCGGTGTGCCCGACGACATACAGCCGCGCCACTGGCAGACGTGCACGTGCATCGGCTCGTGGCACTACGACAAATGGCGCTACTACGACAACACCTACAAGACGCCCGATCAGGTGATCGACATGTTTATCGACATCGTGAGCAAGAACGGCAACCTGCTACTCAATATTCCCGTGAAGAGCGACGGCACCATCGACCCCACGGAACGGAGCATCGTGGAGGAGATAGGCCACTGGCTGGACATCAACGGCGAGAGTATCTTCGCCACACGCCCGTGGGTGAAATTCGGTGAAGGACCGTCGACCGGGAAGAACAACGCCATCAAACAACAGGGCTTCAACGAAGGCAACATCACAATGGGCGCGCAGGACATCCGATTCACGAAGAAGGGCAACGCGCTCTACGTCAGCCTGCTGGGCGTTCCACAGACCGACATTGTCGTGAAGAGTCTCTCGAAGGGCGGCCTACTGAAGGCCAAGATCAAGAACGTTGAGATGCTCGGCAGCAAGGAGAAGCCGCAGTGGCACCAGGCAGTCGACGGACTCCACATCGCTCGACCCGCAACGGTGCCCTGCACGGAGGCTGTAGTCTACAAAATCACTACAAACAAGAAACTATAAACCGCACGAACTATGCGAAAGTTATTCAACACACTGTTCGCCTGGGCACTCTGTCTGACCGTGAATGCCCAGACGTTCCACAATCCTATTATCCCCGGTTATCATCCAGATCCCAGCATTTGCCGGGTGGGCGACAGGTTCTACCTCGTCAACTCCTCGTTCCAGTATTTCCCCGGTGTGCCGCTCTATGAAAGCCGTGACCTCATCAACTGGCAACTGAAAGGCAACGTGCTCAACCGCGCCTCGCAGCTCAACCTCGAAGGCGCATCGTCGTGGACGGGAATCTATGCGCCCACGATACGCTACAACAATGGCATGTTCTACATGATCACCACCAACGTGGGCCACGGACAGAACTTCCTCGTCACAGCCAAAAGTCCCGAAGGACCGTGGAGCGAGCCCGTATGGCTCAAGCAGGACCCCTCGCTTTACTTCGAGAACGGACGATGCTACATGGTGAGCAATCCCAACAACGGCATCACGCTGTGCGAAATAAATCCGCAGACGGGCGAGCAGCTCACCGAGAGCAAGGTGATCTGGCGCGGCACGGGCGGCCGATATCCCGAAGGACCGCACATCTACAAAAAGGACGGCTACTACTATCTGCTCATCTCGGAGGGCGGCACCGAACTGGCCCACAGGCTCACCATAGCGCGCAGCCGCAGCATCTACGGGTAAATTAACAATACGCTTAAACATATAAAATATTATAAAATATAAAGCAGTTTCTTGTAAATATGAATATTCCTCCTTATATTTGCAGCCATGAAGAAACTGCTTTCTAT
>ONYS01000017.1 GCA_900322095.1 uncultured Prevotella sp. | reverse complement strand
GCACGCAAGTGACGCTATCGTAAACGTGTACATTTGAATCCGATAGCGGCTGTACATTTGAAAGCGATACAGGGTGTACATTTAATCCGATATAATCATATAATAGTTATAGCGCATCTCTGTTAATATTGCAAATATAGCTAAATTTTCTTTACACCGAATGCTTTTATTCAATAATTTTTGTAAATTTCTAGCTTAGGTCTGCATAGTCCTGGGCTATTCTTACAAAGAGGGTAATGTGGAGATGCCGCTGTAAATAGAAAATTACGATTAAATATAAAAAAGTAGAGAAAATGTTTGGTGGTTTGACAAAAATGAAGTACCTTTGCACTCGCTTACAAGAACAAGGCTTCGTAGCTCAACTGAATAGAGCATCTGACTACGGATCAGAAGGTTCCGGGTTTGAATCCCAGCGAAGTCACAAAATAGTAAGCTGGCTCCGTAGCTCAACTGAATAGAGCATCTGACTACGGATCAGAAGGTTCCGGGTTTGAATCCCAGCGGAGTCACGATTATCACCAAGTTGCTTATATGAGTAGCTTGGTGATTTTTTTATTTAGAGTGATTTATACAAACTGGAACTGTAGCTATGGAAAATTGCAGTCATGTTGGGTAAAATACAAGTTGTACCCTCTGATGTCTCCATCGCGCAAAGTTTTTTCAATACATGTCAAGGTGTGTGGATAACCAATGCCAGTTTGATTAGTTCATAGCGTGAATTTGTTGTCGCAAGTTGCCATTTCCTATACGATGAAGAACTTTGTGAACGAGGGACAATCTTGCACTGAAACAACTGCAAAACATGAAGCTTGTATCAGCAAATCGTTGATGTTTTATGGTGATTTCCGCTGGTAAAATAATGATACATCTTTGTCGTATAATCAATCGCTTGCATACCCTTTTTCGTCTGCAGATATTGTAATAATGCAAAGAGTTAGAAATGATGATGTCAATTATATCCTTGTAGTTGGTTCAAACTCAATGAAAACATTCTTCTTGCATCGGAGATGGAATGGAGTTTGTAGGAAATGGATGAACAAACTGTCAAACTGAAAAGAAAGTTTAATTTTATTGTTAAAAGTTTTGGGATTTAGAAAATAATCGATTATCTTTGCAATGATAATTAACACAAAGAATGCAATAATAAATCTTCCGCCTATAGAGAGAACTTTACTTCAAACAAAAATTAAAGGATATGAAGAATTTTAATGAGATGACCGACGAAGAGTTGGCCCTATCTTATGTTGGAGGATGCAACAAGGCTTTTGATTTGTTATTGCAGCGTAATCAGTCTAAGTTGTTCTCATATATATTGTTTGTGGTAAGAGATCACAATCAAGCAGACGATATATTCCAGGAAACGTTCGTCAAAGTGATCACCCGTCTTCAAGAAGGACGGTATACCGCTTCTGGGCGCTTCTCGTCTTGGGTTATGCGTATAGCCCACAATGTCATCATGGATCGCTATCGCCTTCAGAAGTCTGACAGAATTGTCGAGACCAACGAAGACAATAATCTTGGAAATATCGGCAGTCCCACAGAGCTGTTCGATACCAGTATTGAAAGCCGCTATGTCAACGAGCAGATATTGCTTGACGTGAAGAAACTCATGAATAGACTGCCGCCAACACAGCGTGAAGTCGTATTCATGCGTTTTTATCAGGAACTGTCCTTTAAGGAGATTGCAGAACTTACCAATGTGAGCATCAACACGGCTTTAGGCCGCATGCGCTATGCCATCATCAACCTTAGACGAATGGCAAAGGAGCACAACATTGCTCTACAATTGGCTTAAGTCTGAGATGGTCTTGATAGGATCGGGAGACTTGAAAATATAACTGCCGCTCACCAATATGTCTACTCCTGCTTCTACCAGACGAGGAGCAGTTGTGGCATTGACTCCACCATCCACTTCGATGAGTGCTTTTGAGCCCGAATGCTCGATGAGCTCTTTTAGGCGTCTTGTCTTATTGATTGTATTTTCAATGAACTTCTGTCCGCCGAATCCAGGATTAACACTCATCAGCAAGACCATGTCCACATCATTGATGATATCTTCGAGCATGCAGATAGGGGTGGAAGGATTCAGTGCCACCCCTGCCATCATCCCATAGGTTTTGATTTCTGAGATGGTGCGGTGAAGATGCACGCAGGCCTCTTGGTGAACAGTCATGATTTTGGCTCCAGCCTTGGCTGTGCGCTCTATGTATTGTTCAGGATGGACAACCATATAGTGGACGTCAAGATCTTTATTGCATACTTTCTTTAGATTGGAGAGTATAGGGAATCCAATTGAGATATTGGGAACGAATGAACCGTCCATCATATCCACATGAACCAATTCTGCACTACTGCCGTTGATCATCTCCAAATCTTTCTGCAGATTTAGAAAGTCGGCCGACAGTAGTGAAGGCGAGACTATAGTCTTTCTCATAGCATCCTCTTTTTCAGTTTAAACAATATCCTACATTTCTGCCATTAAAGTTCATCACCCGATATGTATAGGCGATCTGGCGGATGAGGTCTAAAGTCTTCTCTGAAGGGTTTTGCTCTTCTGGGTTAAAATACTTCATAGGCAATATAATTAATTGTTTTCACTTTTTAAACGTGCCTTTTTCTACTTTATTACATTATTTGCCTAATATTTTATTCGTCAATAGGGTGGGGCGTAGACCCATCCCAACCACTCCTTATGGAGGGGAGGGTTTAAACATTCCCGTCCAACCCACTATGCGATATTGCCGGTATACTTGGCTGAAGCCTATACAAAAAGCCCTGGAAGGGAAGTTCCTTCCAGGGCTTAGTATCTCAAAATAAACTGATATTTTAGAAGAAGTTGTAACGGTTGTCAACTACATCGGCATTATACATAAGTTCGTTGCCGAATCCCTGCATGATGGTCTGCAAAGCCATCTGGCGGCAACGGGTCTCCTGCTGCTTCTCGTCGAACTTAACAGGGCGGTTGGCCTTGTTGGTGACCTGGAATACATAAACTCCGGCCTCACCCTTGACAGGCTTTGAGCAGAACTTACCCTTGGCCGTTGCGGCAACAGCTCCACTGAGTGCGAATTCTGAAGCACCGAGAGACTGAACTGTTACAGGAGAAGCGAATGTAATCTGATTGACTGTAGAGACGTTAGCACCCTTAGCTTTGGCTGCGTTGATGCTGTTTACGCCCTGAAGTTTAGCCATGAGGACTTCGGCTTTCTTGTCTTTCATCACTTCAGATTTAATCCATTCTTTCACGATAGGATCTTCAAGGTTGCGGTAGCCAACAGGGTGAACCTTGTTAAGGACTACAACAAGGAGATGATCGCCATTGTTTCCAGCCTCGAACATCTTGCTGACTTCACCTTCTTTTGCATCATTGAAGGCCCAACGAAGAGCTTCTGTTGTTCCCTGGATGCCTGCAACATAGTGCTGGTTAGAAGTGAGGTCTTTCTGATCAAGATATTTATATCCGTTCTTAGCAGCATTCTTCTGAAGAGCCTCAGCCGTCTGGTTGGCGCTAAGGAATGCAGAGAACTTGTTGTAAGCGGCTGTATGAGTATCGTTGCTGTAGTCGATGGTCTTCTTGATGACTGCAGCGGTGTACTTGTCACTCATAGCCTTGCGGTCGAGAACCTGGAGAATGATGTTGCCTTGTGTAGTTACAACATTCTGCAAATCATTAACTCCACCGTTGAAGAGAGCCTGGATATATTTCTTGGTGTCTTCGTCCATAGAAGGAGCCTGCTCATACTGTGCAGTAGTCATCCAATTCTTCTCGCCAGTCTGTCCATACTTCTTGGCAAGGGCCTCAAACTGGTCAGGGTTAGCCTTCAGAGCATTGTAGATAGAGTCTGCAGACTTATGAGCTGCTGTTGCGTCCTGGCCACCCACCTGGATGGCACGGAACTGTACAGAGTCAGGAAGGTTTGTCTTTGCAACAAGTTTGATAATGTTGAGCGTGTTGTCCTGCTTGTTCTCGAAGACGCCAGTAGTCTGACCTACGGCCATAGAGTCGAGCTTGGCCGCGATATCCTGAGGATAAGCATTCTTGCTAACAGGAATTCCAAGGTAATTGACGAGAGATGTGCTCTTACGAACGATTTCTGAAGGATCGGCTGCTGCAGAGAGCTGCTGGTCGTAACCGGCGAATGTCTTCTGAAGGGTAGCGCGGTCCTGGGCAGAAGCAACAACAGGCACATCAATGTAGCTGACGTCGCGGGTCTCAATGATCTGCTTTGCGCCAAAACGACCGTTGTAGTAAGTATTCTTCAGTTCGTCATACTTAGCCTTCAAATCCGACTCTGTGATCTGAACTTTTGAATCCTGAACGCTGCTGTAAGGCAGAGCGGCCAACTGTATAGAACTCTCCTCATTCTCATCCTTGAAGGCCATCTTAGCCTCGATCGGGTTAGAGAGGATACTCTCTTGAACCAGGCTCTGGTATTTTGTTGCGAGCAAGGTCTGACGGAGGTTCTTCTCAAGGAATGTCCAGTATTTATAAATCATCTGGTACTGCTCACCGTACTGAGGATTTGTACCATTCTGCTTATAATCAGCCAGAAATTTCTGAAGGGCATTCACATCGAAGCGGCCCGTCTGCTGATTTGTAAACGGAGTGCGCTGAAGCATGGGGTGGGTGCCTTCTCTCAGTACATTCTGCATCTCCTCATCAGTGACGCGAAGACCCAGTTTCGAAGATTCCTTCTCGATGATTTTGTTTTGCACAAACTGACTCCAAACTTGATCGCGGAGCGATTGAAGCTGCTGATCGTTCAAATTGTCAATGCCCTGAGCGACTTTGAGATAATCGGTGAAACTCTCCACTTCCTCTTGGAAATCCTGAGCATTCACTTTCTCTCCTAATACCTCACCGATTTGCTGGCGTTGGTTGTTCTTGGTTGTCTCGCAAGAACGGAAGCCTTCCTCGGCAATGAAAGCGAAAAGACCCACACCGATAATGATAATCAGAATGGTGCCTCTGCGTCTTATTCTTCCTAATACTGCCATTGTAATTTATTGTTTTTAATTTTGTTTTTGTATTCTCTCATTGATAGGAACTTATGCTTTGCGTCCCAAAATGCGCACAAATTTACAAAGAAAATAATAAATAAAAGAATTTTTCACAAGAAAATGCATTCAACCTGTTATTTATCAGCTACAACGAGACGTACCAGCTCTATCTTTGTCGCTGAATTCTTGATGATTTTGAAATGGAATTTACCTATGTTTACAATCTCATTGAGCTTAGGGAAGCTCTGATAGTAGTGGAGAATCAGACCACCGATGGTCATATATTCGTCACTTTCTGGCAATTGAAGGTTGAACATGTCGTTGACTTTGTCTATCTCCAAGCGTGCACTGAGGATATAGGCACCGTCTTCTGTCTGTTTTGCTATATAAGTCTCATTATCATGCTCGTCCTGGATATCGCCGAAAATCTCTTCCACTATATCCTCCAACGACACAAGTCCGCTTGTTCCACCGAATTCATCTACTACAATGCCGATGCTCTTCTTCTGTTGGAGGAAGATTTGCATCAGTTTCTGTGCTGACATTGTTTCGGGGACAAAAAGAATTTCGCGTATACGGTCGTGCCAGTTATCCATCTTCCTGAACATTTCCAAGGAATGGATATATCCGACGACATGGTCGATGTCCTCTTTATATACGATGATCTTGCTGTTGCCGCTCTCAATGAACTTCTGCATGAGTTGGTCGGTAGGGCAATCATATTCAACGGCATTGATTTCCGTTCTCGGGACCATGCAGTCGCGCACTTTTGTATCAGAGAATTCCAATGCATTCTGAAAGATCCTCACCTCGTCTTCAACATCTTCTTCATTCTTCGCGTTGTCGATACTCTTTTGGAGAATATAGTCCAAGTCTACTTTCGAGAATCCTTCCTCATCGGCTTCATCGATATTCTTTACTCCGAATATACGGAGAAGTCCATAAGAGAGAAGGGTAGAGAACTTGCTGATGGGCCACAATATAATATAAAAGATGTAAGCTAAAGGCGAGAAAATGGCAAGCAGTCGGTTAGGATTGCTCTTGAACAAGGTCTTTGGAAGAAACTCTCCGGTGAACAATATGATGAGAGTAGACAGTATTGTGTCTGCTGTGACAGTGAATGCCGCGTCGTATCCTTTGAAGATTGTGTTGTCAAAGAAGTCAGCTATCAAGATACCATAGATGACCAAAACGACATTGTTGCCCACCAACATGGTACTTACGAAGCCGTTGGGGTGATTGTAGAACACAGTGAGGATGCGTTGCGTGAAGCCATTCCTTTCCTTGTCCATCTCCGCAAGCATTCTATTGCTCGAAACGAATGCTATCTCCATGCCTGAGAAAAAGGCGGAGAAAACCATCGACACTAAAATACCTATTAATAATACTGTCACTTTCTTTAGATAAATTAATTTTGCAAGTTGGAACGAGGCCTTGGCTGAGTTTGCGGAACGCTATTGGCTGTGCTGTCGCCGGCATTCCCAGTGGGTGCAGGTGAACTTGAATTTCCAATCATGTCTCCTTTGACAAAGGAGCCACTGGTGTTGGATACATAATATTTAGTCATCTGCTCGTCGCTCCTGAAATAGCGGCCTTGAAGAGAGCGCTCTGGAGTAACGAGGCGGGAGAATTTGTTCGAATACAGTTCATGTTTGTTTTCATCCCAGTAAAGTTCTTCAGACGAGAACCGTATGCCAGACTTAGTCAGAATCCTCACTCTGCTCCTAAGTTCCCACAATTTTTTCTTGTCGTAATAATATGCCGTATCGCATTGGATATACGAGAATACGTTGAATTTCTCATCGAATTGGGTCAGCAGAACCCCTTTGTCAAAAATATAACGTGAGGGGTTGAGGTTGGGATTGACAATCCACTGTTCTGTCACGATACGATACTTGATGACGCCAGAGTCGGAGATTAGGGTGTTAACTCCATAGCTCGTCATCAAAGGCACTGAGTCGCGGGCATGGATAGCTGGCGCTGTATGCTCGGTTTGTTCCTGACAGGAAATGGCTGACAGTGAAATAAACCCAGTAAACAACAGTGGATATATATATCTGATTCGAAACACGTTCTGCTTTATTCTACTTTCCACTTCTGGAACCATTTCTCATTGAATGTGATTCCAATGTTGATACGGAAGATGTTCTCTGAAATCATACCGCTTGCAGAGCTGTGAGCGAACTGTGCGCTGATGTTCAGGAATGAGCGGTTGTTGTATGAGTTGAGAATTGGAATACCGAAGCCCAGGCTGCCGCTTATCTCACTGGGACCGTCCTGGCCGTTAATCTTCAGATAGGAAGACGCGTAGGAGACGCCCGCACGATAATGCATGCGCGAGAAGAAGTTGCGTCCCGAAGGGTTGGGACAGAATTCCCCACCAGCCGTAACCTTGTGCCTGTCCTTGAAGTAATTGTCATTCATCAGATAGCTGGCTTCATTGTCGGAGGTTGATACGTATTCGGGGAAAGAAACCTTGCTCCACTTTTGCAGAGTGTAGTCGGCTCCTACCCGCAGCTTGTTAGCATGACTGTAGGCAAAACCAGCTCCGAAAGAGTGGGGGATGGCAAGCTTGAGGCTGCTTCCTCCAAGGACAAGAGAGTCAGAGACCGAAGTCTGAGTGTTGGTTGAAATGACCCGGCATGTTGGACTGCCGCCAATCTTGTGCCCCAAGCCGTAGGTTACGCCCAGTGTAAGCATGTCGGTTTTGTTCAGTTTCAAATCGTACTGCAAGCCTGCCGAGATATTATAGCTGCGGACTTCTGCTTCGTAAGATTTGGACAGAGTGTTGGCATAACTGTCACTATATGAGTTTTGAATGGAACGGTCGATGGTTCCCCATAGATAGCCGGCATTGACACCGATAGAGAAATTCTTTATCGGTGACCATCCCAGGCCTGCATAAACCTGATGGATTCCGCCCGAACCAGAATAGGTGTTCGTGTAAATTACAGAGTTGCGGCTGTTTACATATCCAGTCGTAGAATAATCATATCCCACATTACTATAAGGTAATAGACCGAAGCTCATACCCAAGTGACGGGCCAATCTGAATCCTGCTACTACGTATTCGAAGTTAGCTTGCTTGATGTTGCGCTTCGTGCCGTTCTCAGAGAAGTTGGTGATTTGCCCGCTCATGCCTACATCGAAGAGAAATGTAACAGAATCCAGACGAGAATAGGAAGCAGGGTTGAGATAGTTGACCTGATTGCCGTCGTGGAAACCTAAGGCCAAACCATTCATTCCCCGGTTGAAGCCCGAAGACTGCTCTGCCAAAATGCCGAGTCCGAATTGGCTATAGGGGGAGTTGGTTCCACTTTGGGCAAAAGCGCTGCTCACAAGGACTGATGCAATCACTGCAAGAAAGCCTCTTTTCTCTTTCGCCAAATCCATTGCTCTATATGACTTCGTATGTATTTTCATCTCTCTGTAATCGTTTTAATGGATATAAAAAATGATTTTCGTGCAAAATTATCAAAAAAATAAGAAATAAAAGAAGGATAAATGGGAAATTAAGTTTATTTTTGCATCGTGAAAGTATCCAAAACAATTATACGTGTTTTTGTTTTGCTGATTCTGGCATTGTTTTGCAGGCCAATTTCGGCAAGATGTAGTGACAATTCTGGTCCCTATAAGATAAGTCTCCTGACCTGTGGACCTGGCCAAGAGGTGTATTCTCTTTATGGACATACGGCAATCAGAGTTCAATCGCCTGAGACGGGTGACATCGTTGTTAACTATGGAATGTTCTCCTTCAAACAGAAGAACTTTATTTTGCGTTTCGTCTTTGGTTTGACGGATTATCAGATGGGAGTGATGCCCTTTGATGTCTTTATGGAGGAGTACCGCGAGGAAGGACGCTGGGTAGAACAGCAGCAACTCAATCTCGACTCTGTGGAGTGCCGGCGAATCATTGCGGCACTGATGAAGAACTATGAACCAGAAAATCGTACTTACCGTTATAATTATTTCTACGACAATTGTACGACGCGTGCCCGTGATATATTAATCAATAATTTAAACGGAAAGGTTTCTTTTATTGATAATCACAAAGATACATCCTACCGTGAAATGATTCATTCAATGAATGAGTCTCATCGCTGGGCCCGGTTTGGCAATGATTTGCTCTTGGGTGTTAAAGCCGATTTTAAGACGAATAACGAACAGCAGCAATTTCTTCCAGAACATCTGATGAAGGATTTTGACCATGCAAAGATTGTAAGTGGCAATAACGAGCGTAATTTGGTCTCTGGCAAGATGCAGATTCTTTCGGCCCAAAGTGATTCTGGTAGTGAAAGTGGTTGGTTTACGCCTATGCTTTGCGCAATTATATTTGCCTTATGTGTACTCATTATTATATTAGTAGAGCGGACGAAGCATAAAACCCTTTGGCTTTTCGATCTTGTTTGGATGCTGGCTGACGGACTGGCAGGACTGATACTCTTTGTTATGATTTTCTCTCAGCATCCTACTGTGAGCGTCAATCTTCAGATTCTTCTCTTGAATCCGTTGTCGATCTTCTTCGGTTTAAAGGCCGTTTGGAAATTGAGAAAAGGTCAAGTCCACTGGTACCTGAAAGCTCATGCCGTGTGTATCGTCGCTTTCCTCTTTGGTGCAATTTCGCAAAGTTATGCCGAAGGTATGATCGTTTTGGCATTATCTTTGTTGGTAAGAGAACTATATTTGATTAAATCGCATGAATAAGTATCTGGCAATATTGCTGGCAGTCCTCTCATCTACGGAGGTGCAGGCGCAGAATTTAAAGTCTGTGCCGCGGCTTGTCGTGAATATTACGGTTGACCAGTTGAGAAACGACCTGCTGGAGCAATATGCTCAGATGTATTCGCCCGATGGAATCAGAAAACTCACCACTCAAGGATTAGTATACGAATCGTCGGGCTACTCCTTCTCTCCGGTGGATCCAGCCTCAGCAATAGCTTCGCTCTCCACGGGCTCTGCGCCTCATTATAATAATATAATAGGTACTTCCTGGCTTAATCGTTCTACTTTGAGACCGATGAGTTGCGTGGATGATCAAAAATTTGTAGCTTCACCCAATCAGTTGTCCGTCTCTACAATCAGCGATGAATTGAAGATCGCCACCAATGGCGCTGCGATTGTTTATGGACTGGGCGAGAACAAGGAGACCGCCATCCTGTCAAGTGGACACGCTGCAGACGGTGCTGTCTGGATGGGCGCCGATCATAAGTGGACGACTTCCGCCTACTATCCTGCGGAAAGCCGCAAATGGATAGAGTCATATCAAAGGGTGTCATCCACTGATGCCAAAATGACAGACGTCAACGACCAGATATGCAAGCTCGCGTTGGAATGCGTTCGGAGTCATGCTATGGGTCGGGATGCCGTCACAGACTTCCTTGCTGTTACTCTCTCAGGAGCAAAAGGCAAGCTAAACGAAGAGTATTATCTTTCGTTGGACCGCACTTTGGCCAATCTTATCTCGCAGATTGAAGGCGAGATAGGAAAAGACAACGTACTTTTCATTGTGACGAGTACTGGATGCGAGGATGAAGAGAAGACAGATTATTCTAAATATAAAGTCCCAACAGGTACTTTCTATATCAACCGTACCGCGAATCTGATGAATATCTACTTGAGCGCCATCTACGGACAAGGCAGATATGTGGACGGTTGCTTCAAGAATCAGATATTTCTTAATCATCAACTTATAGACCAAAAGCAGCTGAGCCTCAACGATGTGCTCAACCGCTCTCAGGAATTCTTACTCCAGAATGCGGGTGTTAAAGACGTCTATACTTCCACCCAGCTTTTGCGTGGAGGTAACGACATCGTAAAGTTGCATAATGGATACTGTTCCGAGAATGCTGGTGACCTGATCATAGGCATCAATCCAGGCTGGCAACTGAAGAATGAGGTGACAGGCGAGAACTATACATTTCGCTTGGGCTTGGTCTCTTTTCCCATAGTGTTCTATGGTGCTGGCATTCAACCGCAGCGCGTTACGGCTCCTGTAACCGTAGACCGTATTGCTCCAACGGTTGCAAAGGCCATTCGCATCCGCGCGCCTAATGCATGCACGGCTGAACCTCTTTTTTAAGTCTTTCAGCCAGTTAGGCTTTTTTCATCATTTACATTTTTATATAAAAGAGCGATTTTACGGGATTATTTTCGTAATTTTGCACTCGTTATCATACGACAAATAAAATAAAGACACAATAAAATGAATTTCAACAAAATCTTAAAGTCGTTGTTTGGCGATAAAAGTACGCGGGATATGAAGCTGATTCAGCCTCTCGTAGAGAAGGTAAAGGCTAAATATCCTGAGATCAAAGCTCTGAGCAACGACGAACTGCGTGCCAAGACTAAGGAAATACAGAAATACGTTCAGGACGCAGCAAAAGAAGAGAAGCAGAAGATTGAGGAGCTCAAGGCCAAGATCGAGGAAACTCCCATCGACGATCGTGAACCCATCTTCAATGAGATTGACAAACTGGAGAAGGAGGCACTCGATAAGTATGAGGTAGCCTTGAACGAGGTGATGCCTACAGCTTTCAGTATCGTTAAGGATACCGCACGCCGTTTCGCTGAGAATGAGGAAACCGTTGTGACAGCAACTGATTTCGACCGCGAACTGGCTGCCAATCCAGCCAATGATTTCATCACGATTGATGGCGACAAGGCTATCTATCATAACGAATGGACTGCCGGTGGCAACAAGATAAAGTGGAATATGGTCCACTACGACGTTCAGCTCTTCGGTGGTATTGCCCTCCATCAGGGAAAGATCGCTGAGATGGCAACGGGTGAAGGCAAGACCCTTGTGGCTACGCTCCCCGTATTCCTCAATGCCTTGACCGGAAATGGCGTACACATGGTGACGGTCAACGACTATCTTGCCAAGCGTGACTCCGAATGGATGGGCCCGATCTATGAGTTCAATGGTTTGTCGGTAGACTGTATCGACAAGCACCGTCCCAATTCGCCCGAGCGTCGCAAGGCTTATCAGGCAGATATCACATTCGGTACGAACAATGAGTTCGGCTTTGATTACCTGCGCGACAATATGGCACTCTCGCCTTCAGACCTTGTTCAGCGTAAGCACAATTATGCCATCGTCGATGAGGTCGACTCTGTGTTGATTGATGATGCCCGTACGCCTTTGATCATCTCTGGTCCTGTGCCTCATGGCGACGACCAATTGTATGAGGAATATCAGCCGCTGGTAGAGAAACTGTTTGAAGTCCAGCGTAAACAGGCAACAGAATTGCTTGCCGAGGCAAAGCAGAAGATCGCTGCATCACAGAACGAGACCGACCCGAAGAAGGCCGGGGCTTTGCAGGAAGAAGGATTCCTTGCCCTGTATCGCTCGTATAAGGCTCTGCCTAAAAATAAGCCTTTGATTAAGTTCCTCTCTGAAGACGGAATCAAGTCAGGCATGTTAAAGACCGAGGAGTTCTATATGGCCAATAACAACCGTGAGATGCCTAAGGCTGTTGAGCCTCTGTATTTCGTGGTGGATGAGAAACTCAATTCGGCCGATCTTACCGACAAGGGTGCTGCATGGCTGGCCAAGCAGACCAATGATCCAGACCTGTTCGTGCTGCCCGATATCACGGCACAGCTTTCCGATCTTGAGAATCAGAAGAATCTGACAGACCAGGAGCGGCTCGACAAGAAGGACGAACTTCTCAACAAATATGGTATCCAGAGCGACCGTGTCCACACCTTGCAGCAATTGCTGAAAGCCTACACCATGTTTAATAAGGACGACGAATACGTCGTCATGGATGGTGAAGTGAAGATCGTGGACGAGCAGACGGGCCGTATCATGGAAGGCCGCCGCTGGAGCGATGGTCTCCATCAGGCCATTGAGGCCAAGGAGCATGTGAAGGTGGAAGCAGCCACGCAGACCTTTGCCACAATCACCTTGCAGAACTATTTCCGTATGTACCACAAACTTGCCGGTATGACGGGTACGGCTTCTACAGAGGCCGGTGAGTTCTGGGACATCTATAAACTGGATGTTGTTGAGATTCCTACCAACCGTCCAGTGAAGCGTATTGATATGGACGACCGCGTCTATAAGACAGCACGCGAGAAGTATCGCGCCGTCATCGATGAGATTGATGCCATGCGCGTCATTGGCCGTCCCTGCTTGGTGGGTACAACATCGGTTGAGATCTCTGAGTTGCTCAGCAAGATGCTTCAGATGCGCCATATCCCTCACAATGTGTTGAATGCCAAGCTGCATCAACGCGAGGCTATGATTGTGGCCGAAGCCGGCCGCAGCTCGATGGGAACAGCTTACAAGACGATGGACGGGCAGGCTTTCAGCGATAAGGCCACAGCCGTTCAGCATCAGAATCAACTCAATCAGGGTAAGGATGCTTCTCTTCATGGTGAGGTTACTTCAGAGGAGAGACTGCTCGGTGCTGTGACGATTGCCACCAACATGGCTGGTCGTGGTACCGATATCAAGCTGACTCCTGAAGTGAAGGAGGCCGGTGGTTTGGCCATCATCGGTACTGAGCGCCATGAGAGCCGTCGTGTAGACCGCCAGTTGCGTGGCCGTGCCGGACGTCAGGGCGACCCAGGATCTTCAGTGTTCTATGTATCATTGGAAGACAAGTTGATGCGTCTTTTCGCTTCAGAGCGTATAGCCAAGGTGATGGACCGCTTGGGCTTCCAGGAAGGTGAGCGCCTCGACCATCCTATGATTTCGCGCAGCATTGAGCGCGCACAGAAAAAGGTAGAGGAGAACAACTTCGGTATTCGTAAGCATTTGCTCGAATATGATGACGTGATGAACAAGCAGCGTACCGTGATCTACGAGAAGCGCCGTCACGCATTGATGGGTGAGCGTATCGGTATGGATATTTCAAATATCATCTGGGACCGTGTCGTCAGCATCATAGAAAGAAACGACTATGAGGGAGCCAAAGAGCAGTTCCTCAAGGTTCTCGCAATGGAAGTGCCTTTCAGCGAGGATGAGTTTGTCAACGGCGTCAAGGCTGATCTTGAAGAGCGTGCTTTCCAGGAGGCTATGGCAGCCTTCAAGCGCAAGACCGACCGCATCCAGTCTGTGGCTTACCCGGTGATCAAGCAGGTCTATGAGACTCAGGGCGACCGCTTCAAGTTTATTTTGATTCCTATCACCGATGGCCGTATCGTGGTGAATCTGCGCGTGAATCTTGAAGAGGCCTATGAGAATGAGGCCAAGAACGTGGTGAAGGAATTTGAGAAGAGCGTGATGCTCCACATCATCGACGATGACTGGAAAGAGAATCTCCGTCAGCTTGATGATCTCCGCCACAGTGTTCAGAATGCTTCTTACGAGCAGAAAGACCCATTGGTGATCTTCAAGCTTGAGAGTGCCAAGATCTGGGATCAGATGATTGACGACATGCACAATCGCATCGCTTCAATCCTGATGCGTGGTCAGATTGTTGAAGCTACGGAGAATCAGGAGGTACGTGAGGCAGAGCCTGAACAGCATGCTCAGCGCTACACAGAGCAGAAAGCTAATCTCGACGAGAACGAGGAGGCTCAGCGCAAAGCCGCCAGTCAGGACACGCGTGAGCAGCAGCAGCCTCAGCGCCGTATGCCATACGTAGCGCAGCACTTGCCCCGTCCCAATGATCCTTGTCCTTGCGGTAGTGGAAAGAAGTTTAAGAACTGTCACGGAAGAAACCTCCGTTAACTGATAAAACAGAGCCGATGGAAAGAGCTAGGCGTTAAAGTCTGGCTGTTTCCACCGGCTTTTTCTTTTGAGTATATGATTCAAATCACACAACTGCAAAAGCGTTTTGGAGAGAAGACAGCTGTAGATATCTCCAACCTGTCTGTCAAACGCGGCGAAATCATAGGCCTGGTAGGCAACAACGGGGCAGGCAAAACAACCTTGTTCCGATTGATGCTGGATTTGCTGAAAGCCGATAAGGGCAACGTCACGTATGCCATGCCTGCCGATGAGTGTCTTGAAGGAGAAACGCCCATTGAGGAAACTGATCCTGCCAAGACAGAAAGTTGGAAACAGTTTACCGGCGCCTATCTGGATGAGGGCTTCTTGATCGATTTTTTAACTCCCTTCGAATATTTCAGTTTTATCGGCCAAACATTTGGAATGAGTACGGAAAATATCAAACAACGCGTAGACTCTTTTGCTCCATTTCTGGATTGGCAACCGTTGGAGGAAAAGAAACTCATCAGGGACTTCTCTGCAGGCAATAAGCAAAAAATAGGAATCATCGCAGCTATGTTTTCTAGTCCAAAGGTCTTGCTTCTTGACGAACCGTTTAATTTCCTCGATCCCTCTTCGCAGAATTATCTTTCGAAGATGATCAAGGAATACAACGCCTCTACTCATGCAACGGTGATCGTGGCCAGTCATAATCTTCAACACACTATCGACACGTCCACCCGAATTCTGCTGATGGAAAATGGAAAAATCTTGCGCGACCAACAGAACAATGACGAGGAGGCGTTGAAAGAGCTGAATGATTATTTCAATGTATAGACATCTTCTTGGTTTGAACGATTGAATAACGAGAGACATTTATATAGGTAGGGGGCAGAAATGCCTCCTATTATTTTTTTCTTAGCTGTTTGGGAACATCCGTATTGAGTATTCTTACCTGGAGGGCATAGTGCAGATTCGTCATAGAAGAAGCAAACAACCGTGCTGACAGCTGAGAGCTGATCTGCTGACAGTTGAGAGCAGAACTGCTGACAGCTGAGAGCAGAACTGCTGACAGCTGAGAGCAGAACTGCTGACAGCTGAGAGCAGAACTGCTGACAATTGTCAGCAATCATCAACCATCGGTTATCAAACAATACAATCGTTATAGGAGAATACTTTCCAGCGACTTGCGAACCAGTTATCCCAGCGTTCAGAATGTTGACGCAGCGGCTACTTTCATTTGGGTTCAGTTTGATAGCTAACCGGTCTTATTCACGCAATGTAGCTCATACAAACTGGGGCAGAAGGTTATTTGTAACCAAATTAACAATAAATATCATTTTTGTTCGTTAACTAATCTGATGAAAAATCGACAAAGCAACAACTATTCTCATATTCTCAAGTACACGGGTATTTTTGGTGGTGTGCAGGGCTTGAGCGTATTGGTTGGAATCATTCGCAATAAATTGGTTGCGATGATTCTGGGACCCAATGGCATGGGTTTGATGTCGCTTTTCACATCGACCATTAAGTTGATTTCTGATTCTACCAACTTTGGCATAAGCATGAGTGCCGTCAAGGATGTCTCAGCCCACTACGACTCGCAAGATTCCACCCAAATGCGTCACTCCATACAAGTAATAAGGTCGTGGAGTCTTCTGACGGCTTTACTGGGTATGCTGATGTGTGCTCTGCTGGGTCCCTTGCTCAATAAATGGACTTTCACCTGGGGAAATCATACCCTTCATTACATCTTTCTCTCTCCTGTCGTTGGCTTGATGGCCATAACGGGCGGTGAAATGGCCATTCTGAAAGGAACCCGCAGGCTGAGAGCGTTGGCGGAAATCTCTGTGATGAACGTTGTTGGCGCGCTGGTAACCAGCGTTCCCATCTACTATTTCTTCGGCCAATCGGGTATCATTCCCTCTCTGGTAGTCATCGCCTTGCTGCAGATGTTGTTCACCGTGCATTACTCCTTCCGCTTGTTCAAGCCCCGCTATTCTTTCTCCCGGAGGCTGCTGGGGAAAGGTTTCGGCATGATAAAACTGGGTTTTGCCTTTGTGATTGCGGGCATCTTCGGAAGTGGCGCAGAGTTTTTCATCCGTTCTTATCTCAACACGGCAAGCTCGTTGGATGTGGTTGGCCTTTACAATGCCGGTTACATGATGACGATGACCTATGCCGGACTTGTCTTTTCGGCCATGGAGACAGACTACTTTCCAAGATTGTCGTCCATTGAAGGGACTGGTGCTGTGCTCAACAAAGCGGTGAACGAACAGATGGAGGTGTCGCTTTTGGTCGTAGCTCCGTTGCTTGTCGCTTTCATTGTCTCTCAGCCCATACTCTTGCCTCTGTTGTATAGTGGCAAGTTCCTTCCGGCCATGAAGATGATTCAGATTATGATCCTGGCCATGTATCTGCGCGCAGTGAAGTTGCCCGTGGCATACATTCCATTGGCAAAGGGCGATTCCAAATCTTACTTGCTGATGGAATCTCTCTACGATGCAGCTTTGGTGTTGTTGGTGATTTTCTGTTTCCGCAACTGGGGGCTTACCGGCACGGGCATCGCTATTCTTCTGGCTGCTATCTTCGATTTCTTTCTCCTATTTATATATATGGGTTGGCGCTATGAATTTCGTCTTTCGGCCAATATCATTAGATACATGTTGCTTCAATTGCCGATAGGCGTCCTGGCTTTCGTCTTGGCCATGCAGACCGAAGGTTGGGCGTATTGGGTTGTGGGAGGACTTCTCTTCATCGTCAGTTCGGGCATTACCCTCCAGATACTTAGAAGCAAAACCCATATTGTGGAGTTCCTTCGCAAAAAACTTTTTAAGAAATGACGAAAGTCTCAGTCCTTATAGCTGTATACAATACCGAGAAATATCTCCCCGAATGTCTTGACTCTCTTCTGAATCAGACTCTGATGGAGTGGGAGGCAATATGCGTTGACGACGCCTCGACCGACGGATCATGGAATATAATGCAAGAGTACAGCGCAAAGGATGAGCGCATCAGGGTGATACGCCTCAGCGAAAACCACGGACAGGCTTATGCCCGCAATCAGGCATTGGCAAAGGCGAAGGGGGACTATGTGGCCTTTCTCGACAGCGATGATAAGCTATCGCGCGATGCACTGGAGAAAGTTGTTGCCTGTTTCCAAACTCATCCGTTGACAGATTGCGTGCTTTTCCATCTGAAGTATTTTAGTGATACGGATGTACACCATTCAGAATGGGACTATCCCCAGCCACATTATGGAATCTTGAGCGGGCAGGAAGCATTCCGACTCAGCCTGACATGGAAAATTCATGGCGTCTATGTTGTCAGGGCTGGTATCCATCGCCGGTATCCTTACGACGATTCATCGCGCTGGTACAGCGATGACAACACGACGCGCTTGCACTATTATGCCTCGCGGGAAGTGACGGAGTGCGAAGGCGTCTACTACTATCGGCAGCATTCTGCTTCTGTATCGCATGTGGTAGATGTCCACCGTTTTGATTATCTCTCGGCGAATGCAAGTATGAGAGAGATGTTGCTTGAACTGCATAGCCCGAAGGAAGTGCTGGACGAATATGAGAATTGCCGATGGCTTATCGTCATCGACATGTACATGTTCTATTATAAGTATCGTCGTGAGTTGCCGGCAGCCGACAGAAGAATGGGACTTGAGAAAATCAAGCTGGCTTGGAAGTCGATAGATATCAAAGCAGTAAGCAATCGTAATCGCTGTAAATTCGGCTACTGGCCTCTAAGATTTTCTTGGACTTTGTTCCGTATGCAGGAAGAAGCCTACTTTTCTCTAAGAAAATTGTTAGGCAGGTTGTAGCAGACTGTAGCATTACTTGCAGTGTTGGCGATAAGGAACAAGCAATAAGCCGATGGATTTTCTTTAATTACCTCGAATTGAAGCAACAAACCTGGGCAGAATTGCCCATTATTGAGTGCGGATTTTCCGGTAAATGGATGTCGATTTGCCGGTAAAAGAGTGCTAAGTTGCCGATAATTGGATGCCGATTTGCCGGTGTTTGTCATTTCAACTTTCAGTTGCAAAGGATGTGGTTAAAGAAATGTGTATTATTTCTTTGCTCATTTATCAGAGTAGAAAAGGAGAGGGAGTTATAGATGTTTTCATCAGAGCAGAAGTATGACATAATGGGAATCGCTCAAAGCCGTGTTCTATATTTTGCCTGTTGCTGATTGAAGAGGCGCCCTCAAAGGGAGCGCAACGACAGGGGAAAAACAAAAATCTGTTAATTGAATCTATTGATATGGATTTTTTTGTATAATCTTATCTATTGTAATTGAAAAAAAATATCGAAAGGCCTTGTTTGTAACATTAAATTTAGTAACTTTGCGGGAGAATGAATAAAGTTCGTGCTGCCATATTATCAGAGGAAAAGCTTCCTGTTGGATCGGCAATTCCTCGAATAGCAGACGGGGATGTCGAGCCCTATCACAGCGGGCTGACAGCCAGCAATAATGTTGTATTCAAGACAATAAAGCTTCTATAAGCTCTGTCTGAGTATATTTGGCAGATTTGACATGAATTTTGGTATAATGAGTAATAATACGTTAGTATAAAAAGGGATTATAAAAAATGGCGAAAATTCAAACAATAGGCGTTCTGACATCGGGAGGCGATGCCCCCGGCATGAATGCTGCTATCCGTGCGGTGACCCGTGCTGGTATTTACAATGGATTTAAAATCAAAGCTATTTATAGAGGCTACGACGGTCTGATCAACGGTGAAATCAGTGATTTTACTACAGAGAATGTAAGTGGTATCATTGGCACCGGCGGTACTATCCTGAAGACGGCCCGCTCGAAAGAGTTCATGACCGACGAAGGTAGGGAAAAAGCTTATCAGAACTTGGTAGCTAACAATATCGATGCGCTCATCGTCATTGGTGGAAATGGTTCTTTGACGGGTGCGCGCGACTTCGCTGAGAAGTACGATCTGTGCTGCATCGGCCTTCCGGGTACGATAGACAATGACCTCTACGGCACTGACAACACGATAGGATATGATACAACGTTGAACACTATTGTTGAGTGCGTTGACCGTATCCGCGATACTGCGCAGAGCCACGAGAGAATCTTCTTTGTAGAGGTGATGGGACGTGATGCCGGTTTTCTGGCACAGAATTCAGCTATTGCCAGCGGTGCTGAGGCTGCCATCATTCCAGAGGATTCAACCGATGTCGACCAGTTGGCACAGTTTATGGAACGCGGTATCCGCAAGTCAAAGCGCAGCTGTATCGTCATAGTTTCTGAGAGTCCCAAGTGTGGCGCTCTCTATTATGCAGACCGTGTAAGAAAAGAATTCCCACAGTATGACGTACGTGTCTCTATTTTGGGACATTTGCAGCGTGGTGGTCGTCCTTCTGCCCGTGACCGTATCTTGGCCAGCCGCACAGGCGTAGGTGCCATTGAGGCCATCAAGCAGGGACAGCGCAATATCATGGTCGGCGTTCGCAATAATGAGGTGGTCTATGTGCCGCTGTCTGAGGCTATCCGCCAGGATAAGCCGTTCGACCGTAAGCTCATTCAGGTACTTGATGAACTGAGTATTTAAATCAAAATAACACTAATAATTAATTGCTTATGTCACAGATTAACGGACGCATCTCTCAGATCATCGGCCCTGTTATCGATGTCTATTTCGATACCAAGGGTGAGGACCCAGAGAAGGTGCTCCCTAAGATTTACGATGCCTTGAAGGTGAAGAGACCCGACGGCCGTGATCTTGTCATGGAAGTGCAGCAGCATATTGGTGAGGACACTGTACGTTGTGTGGCCATGGACAATACGGATGGCCTGCAGCGTGGTTTGGAGGTTGTCCAAACGGGTGGTCCTATCACGATGCCTGCTGGTGAGCAAATCAAAGGCCGTATGATGAACGTCATCGGCCAGCCCATTGACGGTATGAAGCCGTTGGACATGAAGGGCGCTTATCCTATTCATCGTCCGGCTCCTAAGTTTGATGAGCTTTCCACTCACAAGGAGATGCTTGCCACGGGTATCAAGGTCATCGATTTGCTCGAGCCTTACATGAAAGGCGGTAAGATTGGACTCTTCGGCGGTGCCGGCGTAGGAAAGACGGTGCTGATCATGGAGTTGATCAACAACATCGCCAAAGGCCACGACGGCTACTCGGTGTTTGCCGGTGTGGGCGAGCGTACGCGTGAGGGTAACGACCTTATCCGAGATATGCTTGATTCGGGCGTCATTCGTTACGGCGAGAAGTTCCGTAAAGCTATGGACGAAGGAAAGTGGGATTTGTCGTTGGTTGACCCCAACGAGCTGGCTAAGAGTCAGGCCACCCTTGTCTATGGTCAGATGAATGAGCCGCCTGGCGCACGTGCTTCAGTTGCACTTTCCGGACTTACCGTTGCCGAGGAATTTCGTGATCACGGAGGCAAGAACGGCGCACCTGCCGATATCATGTTCTTCATCGATAACATCTTCCGATTCACGCAGGCAGGTTCTGAGGTGTCGGCTCTGTTGGGCCGTATGCCTTCTGCCGTGGGTTATCAGCCTACCTTGGCTTCTGAAATGGGTGCCATGCAGGAGCGTATCACTTCTACAAAGCGTGGTTCAATCACATCTGTGCAGGCTGTCTACGTGCCTGCAGACGACTTGACCGACCCTGCTCCTGCAACGACCTTCACTCACCTTGATGCAACGACAGAGCTTTCGCGTAAGATCACCTCTTTGGGTATTTATCCAGCAGTGGATCCCTTAGGCTCAACCTCTCGAATTCTTGACCCGCTGATTGTAGGCAAGGAGCATTACGATTGCGCACAGCGCGTGAAGCAGATTTTGCAGCGCTACAATGAGTTGCAGGATATCATCGCCATTCTCGGTATGGATGAGTTGAGCGATGAGGACAAGCTGACCGTGAACCGTGCACGTCGTGTACAGCGCTTCCTCTCTCAGCCGTTTACGGTGGCCGAGCAGTTCACCGGTGTTCCTGGTGTGATGGTTTCAATCGAAGATACCATCAAAGGCTTCAACGCTATCCTCGACGGTGAGGTTGATGATCTTCCTGAGCAGGCATTCCTTAATGTCGGTACGATTGAGGACGCCAAGGCCAAGGCCAAGAAACTCATGGAGGCCGCTGAGGCTTAATCCGCTCGGAAAGTTAATCTTCAAATACAGATTATCATGTTGAAACTTCGTATAGTCAGTCCGGAGAAAGTGGTTTATAATGGTGAAGTTGAGAGTCTGAAAGTACCCGGAATGGTGGGTGAGTTTGAAATTCTCGACAACCATGCTCCCATTATCTCCACGCTTGTCAACGGCACCGTGGTCTACACCACGAAAGACGGTAGTCAGTCTTTGCCAGTCAAAGGTGGCTTTGTCGAAGTGAAGAAGAATGAAGTGAGCCTCTGTGTGGAAGTATAAACAAGCGTAGTAGAGGTTGAGAAGAATCTTAAATGAGTGGTATAACGATATTCCTTACATTCCTGTATTTCTTGATATTAGGACTTGTTTGGGTTAAAGGATATGACGTGGTGAAGAAGCATGATGCGAGTCTGCTTCCACGTTTCTATCTTGTGTTGGCCACGATTCGTTTTCTGCTCACTGCTACTTTGGTATTATGCTACATACTGCTTACTAACGACATGACGTCGAGCCGTCAGTTCGTCATTATGGTTATGGCCATGTATGGCGTGATGATGGTGGTGACGCTTACGTTAAAACATTAGATGGTAATGAAACATTTAAAACAGCTGCTCTGCATGGCATTGCTCATGCTGCTGGCGCTTCCTTTGAGTGCGGCAGATCAGAAGTCCGGCGATTTTGACCCAAGCTCAATAGTTCTGGGCCATATCAAGGACTCCTACGACTGGCATGTCACCAACATCGGTGACAAGGCTATCGTTATCAATCTTCCCATCATTGTGAAAAGCTCAACAGGATGGCATTTGTTCTGCTCTTCTCAGTTTGCAGAAGAGGCAGACTCCAAAGGTTATCGCCATGGCCCCTTCAATCTGGCCATAGCCAATACGGGCGAACATGCTGGCAAAATTGTGGAGCTTCAATCCGATGGCAAAGAAGTTGTACCGTTCGACATCTCTATCACAAAGACTGTTGCGGTGCTTTTCATCGATGCCATATTATTGCTGATTTGCATTCTCATTCCGGCACGCTGGGCCCGCCGCCACAAGGCGAGCGACGCAGCTCCTGGAGGATTCGTCGGCTTTATGGAGATGCTTATCACCTATGTGGAAGACAACATTGTCAAGCCTGGAGTGGGAGAGGGCTATGAAAAGTATTCTCCTTATCTCTTGACGTGCTTCTTCTTTATCTTCACTTGTAATCTCATGGGCGTTGTACCCTTCCCTCCGGGTGGCGGTAACGTTACGGGCAACATCACAGTGACTTTCTTCCTTGCATTGTGCACGTTCATCATTACACAGTTCAGTGGCACGAAGCATTATTGGAAGGATATTTTCTGGCCTGATGTTCCCACGTGGCTGAAAGCTCCGATCCCATTGATACCTTTCATTGAGTTCATCGGAATCTTTACCAAGCCCTTCGCCTTGATGATTCGACTCTTCGCCAATATGATGGCAGGTCATGCCATCGCTTTGGCCCTTACGTGCATCATTTTCCTCGTCGTCTCCGACGGTATTGCCATGATTGTTGGCATGTCGCTGGTCAGTGTGCTGATGAGTGTATTCATGATGTGCCTTGAATTACTGGTGTGCTTCATCCAGTCTATGGTATTTACCATGCTTTCGGCTACCTTTATCGGTTTGGCTAGAGCAAAAGGAGAATAAGCAACAACAAACAAGAAAAATTAATAAATAACAAATTAAAAACTTACAACTATGATTTCTTTAATGTTAGCAGGAAGTATCGCAGCATTGGGCGCCGCTGTTGGCGCAGGTTTGGCAGCTATTGGCGCAGGTATTGGTATTGGCCGTATCGGTGGCAATGCAATGGATGCAATGGCCCGTCAGCCGGAGGTGATGAATAAGCTTTTCACCAACATGATTGTCGCAGCCGCCCTTATCGAAGGTGTCGCACTCTTCGCCGTTGTGGTCGCCTTCCTCTGCATGGGTAGATAATCCATTCCAGCATAATAACATCGCTGCGTATGGATTTATTAATGCCGAGCACAGGTCTTCTCTTTTGGATGACCCTCGTCTTCCTCATTGTCTTGTTGATACTCTGGAAATGGGGCTTCCCTGCCGTTACCAAGATGGTAAGGGACCGCAAGGAGTATATCGACGAGAGCCTGAGAAAAGCTCACGAGGCATCAGAGAAACTTGAGAATATTCAGAAGGAAGGTGAATCCATTCTGCAGGAAGCTCGCGAGAAACAGGCTTCAATATTGAAGGAAGCTACCGACACTCGCGAAGTAATCGTTGCGAAAGCTCAGGACAAGGCAAAAGCAGAAGCTGACCGGATCATTGCCGAAGCAAAAGCGGAAATTGAGATGGAGAAGCAGAATGCCATTCGCGAGATCCGTTCTCAAGTGGCCGACCTCAGCGTGAAAATCGCTGAGAAGATTGTACGCGAGAAACTTTCGACCAACGACAAGCAGATGGAACTCATTGACAAATTGTTGGATGAGGTTCAAACTGAAAACAAAGCAAAATAACGACGCTTATGGACTTAGGTGTAATATCGGTTCGATATGCTCGCGCTCTCCTCAAGAGTGCCCTGCTGCAGAAGATTGAAGACAAGGTTTACGCAGACATGCAGAATCTGTACAACAGTTATCTGCAAGTGCCTGAACTGCGCCAGACTGTGGACAATCCTATGTTGCAGAAGGAACAAAAGCGGCATATTCTGGAAGTCGCTTGCGGCGGCGAAGTCACCGGCCTGGTGAAACGTTTCCTGCAACTCGTTCTTGAAGATGACCGGGAGAGCACCCTGCAGTTCATGGCTGCTTCGTATATCACGCTTTATCGGAAGACTAAGAATATCATCCGTGGAAAGCTCACCACTGCTGTGCCTGTATCTCCTGAAACAGAGGACAAGATGCGCAAGATGGTAGAGCTTAAAACTAATGGCTCTGTAGAGTTCAATACAGAGGTGGATCCTTCGATTATCGGAGGCTTCATCTTGGAGTATGATACTTATCGTCTGGATGCCAGTGTAAAGCACAAGCTTCAGACGATACTCTCACAGTTGAAAAAGTAGAATGCTGCGACGCGTTCTATTACAATTAAAACAAAAATACTAACATGTCAGATAAAATTAAACCAAGCGAAGTGTCTGAGGTTCTGCTAAAGGAACTTCAAGGCATCAACCAGGCCGAGTCTTTCGACGAAGTGGGTACCGTACTCACCGTTGCGGATGGTGTGGCTCGTGTCTATGGCCTGCGCAATGTTGAGGCATCTGAACTTCTTGAGTTTGAGAATGGCACTATGGCCATCGTGATGAACTTGGAGGAGGACAATGTCGGTTGCGTGCTCCTTGGCCCAACGGCTGGCATCAAGGAAGGACAGAAGGTAAAGCGTACTCATCATATCGCTTCCATCCGTGTGAACGACAACTTCCTCGGCCGCGTAGTCAATCCTCTTGGCCAAGCCATTGATGGAAAGGGAGACATAGACCTTACTGGAGCCTTCGAGATGCCGCTGGACCGCAAGGCTCCGGGCGTTATCTATCGCCAACCGGTGAAAGAACCGCTTCAGACAGGCCTTAAAGCTGTCGACTCCATGATTCCTATTGGCCGTGGACAGCGTGAGTTGATTATCGGTGACCGCCAGACTGGTAAGACGGCCATTGCCGTTGATACGATCATCAACCAGAAATCTCTTTACGAACAGGGCAAGCCTGTATATTGCATCTATGTGGCAATCGGTCAGAAGGCTTCTACTGTTGCCGCTCTTGTTCAGACTCTGAAAGAGCATGGCGCTATGCCCTATACAATCATTGTGAGCGCTACTGCCGCTGATCCGGCCGCCTTGCAATATTATGCACCTTTCGCAGGTGCTGCTATCGGCGAGTATTTCCGTGACCGTGGTCTTTCTGCTCTTGTTGTCTATGATGACTTGTCAAAGCAGGCTGTTGCCTATCGTGAGGTGTCACTGATCTTGCGTCGTCCCTCCGGTCGTGAAGCATATCCTGGTGATGTGTTCTATCTTCACTCTCGTTTGCTTGAGCGTGCTGCCCGTATCAACGATCAGCAGGAAGTTGCAGAGCAAATGAACGATCTGCCTGAATGCATGAAAGGTCATGTGAAGGGTGGTGGCTCACTGACGGCTCTGCCTATTATTGAGACACAGGCTGGCGACGTTTCTGCCTACATTCCTACGAATGTGATCTCTATCACCGATGGTCAGATTTATCTTGAGACCGACCTGTTCAACCAGGGCTTCCGTCCGGCCATCAATGTGGGTATCTCCGTTTCACGTGTGGGTGGTTCCGCTCAGATCAAGAGTATGAAGAAGGTTGCCGGTACATTGAAGATTGATATGGCTCAGTATCGTGAGCTTGAAGCCTTCTCTAAGTTCTCAAGCGATATGGATCCCGTGACTGCCATGACCCTGGACCGCGGTCGTAAAAACAACCAGTTGCTCATCCAGCCTCAGTATAGTCCTATGCCGGTAGGCGAGCAGGTTGCCATCATCTATTGCGGTGTTCATGGATTGATGCATGACGTTCCCGTCACTTCGGTTCGCAGTTGCCAGGATCAGTTCTTGGAGCACATGCGCAACGAGCATCAAGATGTTATCGATACTCTTGCAGCCGGTAAAATTGACGACAACTGTACAAAGGTCATCACTGAGGTCATGGCCAATGTTGCTGGACAGTTTAAATCATAATCGCCTATGCCTTCTCTAAAGGAAATCAAAACAAGAATCGCCAGTGTCAACAGCACGCGTAAGATTACGAGTGCTATGAAGATGGTGGCCTCATCTAAACTGCACCATGCGCAGACTGCAATACAGAACATGTTGCCCTATGAAAATTTGCTGGAGCATATTCTCAAGAGCTTCTTAATCAGTGTTCCGGATGTGCAGACGCAGTTCAATACGGGGCATACTTCCGTCAACAGAGTTGCATTGGTAGTTTTCTCGTCCAACAGTTCTCTCTGCGGAGGTTTCAACGCCAATGTCATCAAAATGATGCAGAAAGCCATTGATGAATATCGGTCGCAAGGTGTCAAGGACATTGTGGTGTACCCCGTGGGACGCAAGGTTGCAGAGAAGGTGAAGAAATTGGGCATTCCTTTTGAAGGTCCTTTCCTTGAAATAGCCGACAAGCCCAATGCCGGTGAGTGTTCAAAGATTGCTTCAGAGTTGATGCAGAAGTATGCTAAGGGAGAAATTGATAAGGTGGAACTCATATTCCATCATTTCAAGAGCGCAGGCTCTCAAATTCTTCTGCGGCGTGACTTCCTTCCTATAGATCTGGAGCATGAATTGGGCGCTCTTAACGACCGCGACCTTTCGTCGAATGTCGTTACGGCCAAGGCTCAGGAATATCTTCGCAATAAAGGACAAAACGTTGAAGGTAAGGAGATAGCTGGACATGTCATCAATGATGACTTCATCGTGGAGCCCGATTTGGAGACAGTTTTAAGTACGCTTGTACCAAAACTTCTTCACCTCATGGTTTATACGGCGTTACTCGACAGCAACGCATCGGAGCATGCCGCTCGTATGGTGGCTATGCAGACCGCTACAGACAATGCCGATGAGATACTCCGTGATCTGAACTTACAGTACAATAAGAGCCGTCAGCAGGCTATCACAAGCGAACTGCTTGATATAGTCGGTGGACAGGCACGATAAAACAGGGTCCTTTATATATCGGGTTGGTAACAATACGATATGTAATTTGTGTTAAAATTCTAAAGCCCCTTCTCTTTTTAATAAGTGAAGGGGCTTTTTCTGATAAAATTTTTGTAACTTTGCGCCCGCTAAGACGAGTTCTTGGCATAAAATTCAAACCAACAAAATTTATATTATTAAATGGCAACAAAAATCAGATTGCAGCGTGGCGGTCGTAAAGGTTATGCTTTTTATAGCATCGTGATCGCCGACGTGAGAGCACCACGTGATGGTAGATTTATCGAGAAGATTGGTACATTCAACCCGAACACCAATCCTGCTACCGTAGATTTGAATTTCGATCGTGCACTTTATTGGGTTGAGACCGGTGCACAGCCTACAGACACTGTCCGCAATATTCTTAAAGGTGAGGGTGTATACCTGATGAAGCACCTCCGCGGTGGTGTGAAGAAGGGCGCTTTCGATGCAGAGGCTTGTCAGAAGAAGTTCGATGCATGGAAGGCTGGTAAGGATCAGAAGCTTATCGCCGTAAAGGATGCAACTGCAAAGGCTCGTAAGGAAGCTGCTGCAAAGGAACTTGAGGCTGAGAAGAAAATTAATGAGGCTGTGGCTAAGAAGGTGGCTGACAAGAAGGCCGCTGAGGCTGCTGCAAAAGCAGAGGCTGAAGCTGCAAAGGCTGCTGAAGCAGAGAGTGAAACGGCTGAAGCACCTGCTCAGGATTAATCCTTACGGTTCATCAACAAAAAAGCCGAAAGCTGCTGCTTTCGGCTTTTTTGTTGGTTGCCGTTTTGCTGGTACCAATGGTCTGTATTGTTAACGTTTTTCTGCTATTTACTTGTTGAAGCACCACTATTGTTTGAGCGGTGATAACTGCGGTATTCATCCATAGGTATTTCGACGTTGGGTTCTGTGAGTGTACCGTTGTGGGGCAAGAGAAACTTTTGATATTTAATATTCAGACCTCGGTCAATCCACATCTGTTCATAGTAAGTATGGATTGAAAGAATATCCCGTGTCTCCTCGTCCAGTCCTTCCTCGTGGTAGAGATCAGTAGTCCTGAAGAGCAGGGGCAGTTGGTTATTGTCTACCATGTACGATGTGTAGGTGAAAAGGAAATTGGAGTCTGTCTTTAGGTGAACGATTCCACGGTCGACGAGAAAGCGGCGATAGCGTTCCATAAAGTAAGTGGAAGTGAGTCGCTTTCGCGGATTCTTCATTTGTGGGTCAGAGAACGTCAGCCAAATCTCCTGTACTTCATCAGTGTCAAAGAAGCGGTCGATGATTTCTATGCTTGTACGTAGAAAGGCCACGTTGGGCAGGTTCTTTTCCAAAGCCTGTTTGGCCCCAGTCCACATTCGGGCGCCTTTGATGTCCACGCCGATGAAGTTCTTGTCAGGGTATCTGCTTCCCAATCCAACTGTGTATTCCCCTTTGCCACAACCGAGTTCCAATACAATTGGATTGTTGTTATGAAAATATTCTTCGCGCCAATGCCCTTTCATTGTGAAGGGAACATTGTCCACTACTGAGTAGGGATATTGAAAAACGTTGCGGAAAGTTTCCATCTCGGCGAATTTCGCTAATTTTCCTTTGCCCATTATTTGCTAATTGTTTGAATATTATTATTGTAAGTGTATTAAAAAGAACTGTTTCAAAAGAGTAAAGACCTAGCCACTCTGGCTTTAATATTCTTCATATTTCTTTTTTCTCCGCAAAGATAACAAAATTAATTCATTCCTGTTTGAATTTCAGTTAAAATGATGATTGGGTCACAGGTATAAACTACAGAGATAATCTGTTTGTTTTTATTCGTGCTCTCTTGCAGTCTTCCGGTATTCTATGATGGACTGCAGTCCTTGATTTCCCCTGCGTGAAGAAGTTTGATTTGTATTGTTTTCGTTAGCTTGTTAGGAAAATCTTGGCTTTATGGAATACGGTTAAATACGTTTGTTTTCGTTAAGAAAATCTGTTTTTATTCGTTCTTGCTAGCCTTTGTTGGCTCGATTTCTTTAAATTCTTCATAATAGCGAAAAATCCTTTCTAAAACGTTTCCAGTCTCGAAGAAATTTATTAATTTTACACATTGAAACAGAGGTAAAATCGCTTAGAAGACAAAAAAAAGGCCTCTACAGCGATTTAAGCGAAAAACAACTGTAATAGATAATGGATAATAATCAGACAATTGATCAGGACAGAATTCTGAAGATCAACATTGAGGAGGAGATGAAATCCTCCTACATTGACTATTCGATGTCCGTGATTGTGGCAAGAGCCCTTCCCGATGTGAGGGATGGATTCAAGCCTGTTCATCGTCGTATCTTGTATGGTATGATGGGAATCGGCAACACCAGCGACAAGCCTTACAAGAAATGTGCACGTGTTGTTGGTGAGGTCTTGGGTAAATATCATCCTCATGGTGACAGCTCTGTGTATGGAGCTTTGGTGCGTATGGGACAGGATTGGAACATGCGCTATAAACTTGTTGACGGTCAGGGTAACTTCGGTTCTGTCGATGGTGATTCTCCTGCAGCAATGCGTTATACGGAGTGCCGCCTCTCCAAAATTGGAGAGAGTACGATGGACGACCTTGACAAGGAGACCGTAGACATGGTCAACAACTTCGATGACACTCTTCAGGAGCCATCGGTGATGCCGACCAAGATACCGAACCTGCTTGTAAACGGCGGCAACGGTATCGCTGTAGGTATGGCTACAAATATTCCTACCCATAACTTGGGGGAAGTCATCGACGGTTGCTGTGCTTTTATCGATAATCCGTCTATCACCAGCAGCGAACTCATGCGCTTTATTCCTGCTCCTGATTTCCCTACTGGTGCCTATATCTATGGACTGAAGGGCGTTAAGGAAGCCTATGAGACAGGCCACGGCCGTATCGTCATGCGTGCCAAGGTAGAGATCGAAGCAGGCGAAAGTCATGACAAAATTGTTGTCACCGAAATACCTTATGGAGTCAATAAGCGTCAGCTTATCGAGTATATTGCCGATTTGGTGAAGGAAGGCAAGCTGGATGGTATCTCAAATGTAAACGATGAGACAGGCCGTCAAGGTATGCGTATCGTCGTTGATGTGAAGAAAGACGCCAATGCCAATGTCATCCTTAACAAATTGTTCAAGATGACGGCACTGCAGAGTTCGTTCTCTGTCAATTGTATTGCCTTGGTGAAGGGACGTCCTCGCTTGTTGAGCTTGGTAGACTGCGTGAAGTATTTTGTAGAGCATCGCCATGATGTTACGATTCGCCGTACGCAATTTGAACTCCGTAAGGCCAAAGAGCGCGCCCATATTTTGGAAGGTTTGATTATTGCCTGCGACAATATCGACGAAGTTGTCCATATCATCCGTGGCAGCAAGACTCCTTCTGAGGCTCAGGCCAATTTGGAAAAGCGGTTCGATCTTGATAACCTTCAGAGTAAGGCCATTGTAGATATGCGTCTCTCTCAGCTCACAGGCTTGCGTTTGGAGCAGTTGCATGCTGAGTTTGATGAGTTGATGAAGAATATCGAGGAACTGCAGTCTATTCTTGATGATCCTGAGAAATGTAAGGAAGTGATGAAGAATGAGCTTCTGGCTGTAAAACAGCAGTTCAACGATGAGCGTCGTACACAGATCATCCCCGACGAGCATGAATTCAATGCGGAGGACTTCTATCCCAACGACCCGGTCGTGATCACAGTGAGCCATCTGGGATATATCAAACGTACTCCTCTGAGCGAATTCCGTGAGCAGTCGCGTGGTGGTGTTGGCTCTAAGGGCGCTCAGACACGTGAGAAAGACTTTACAGAGTTTATCTATCCGGCCACGATGCATCAGACGATGCTGTTCTTCACGAAGAAGGGTGTTGTCTATTGGCTCCATTGCTATGATATCCCTGAAGGAGAGAAGAATTCCAAGGGACGTGCCATACAGAACCTCCTCAATATTGAGAGCGACGATTCTGTGAATGCTATGCTGCGTCTTCGTGGCGGTGGCTTGGGCAATGAGGAATTCATCAATAACCATTATGTGGTGTTCGCTACTAAATTTGGTATCGTGAAGAAGACAGTCCTCGAACAGTTCTCACGTCCACGTTCCAACGGAGTGAGAGCCATCACCCTGAATGAAGGCGATGAGGTTGTAGACGTACGTCTTACAAATGGTCATAACGAGATTATCCTGGCTGATCGCAACGGTCGTGCTTGTCGTTTCAACGAGTCTGATATTCGTCCGATGGGACGTATGGCAACCGGTGTGAAGGGAATGACACTCAGTGGAAAGGACGATGAGGTGGTTGGAATGATTGTCGTCAATGATCCGGAGACAGAAACCGTCATGGTTGTCAGTGAGGAAGGTTATGGCAAGCGCTCCGAAGTGGAGGATTATCGCAAGACCTTCAGAGGAGGAAAGGGCGTTCGCACGCTTAACATCACCGACAAGACCGGTCGTCTGGTAGCCATCAAGAATGTTACGAATCAGAATGATTTGATGATCATCAACAAGAGTGGTATCGTCATCCGACTTGCTGTGGCCGATGTCCGCGTAATGGGCAGAAACACACAGGGAGTTCGTCTCATCAATCTCACTAAGAAAAACGATGTGATTGCCAGCGTCTGCAAGGTGATGAGCTCCGAATTGGAGGCTGCTGTCGAGGAAGAAAGCCGCGCAAAGTGGGCACATCAGAATGAGGAGATAAAGGCTGACAATACAGCTGAGTCGCTCGCGCAGGCCTATGAGCCGAATGCTGAAGAGACTTCCGAGACGCCTCAAGGTGAAGAAGAACCCTCTGACAACGACAATAATGAATAATAACAACCAACATTTAAACCAATAACGAATATGAAAAAATTAATGATTGCAGCCTTGTTGCTGCTCGGTGCTTCTTCTGCATTTGCTGGAGACAGCGATGCATTGAAAGCCGTAAAGAAAGCCAAGACTTATGCTGAGGCTGAAGCATTAGTTAAGCAGAATCTTAACTCTTTTGCTGATGCAAAGGAGAAGGCTGCTGCTTACAATCATCTTGTAGACCTGGCCGTTGAATACTACAATGCCCAGAACAATACAATGGCTGCCAATGAGCTGGCTCAGAAGACCGGTCAGAAGCTGACTCCAGTTGATACACTCGGTATGTACGATGCTTCTTACAATGCAGTCGTAAACGCTATTGAGTGCGCTAAGTATGACAACATGCCTGATGAGAAGGGCAAGGTAAAGCCCAAATACCAGCAGGCTAATGTTCAGCGTGTCACTCAGGCTCGTCTTGGATTGGTAAATGCCGGTCAGACAGCAGCTCAGAAGAGCGATGGCAAGGGCGTTGTGAAGTATTGGGGAAAATTCCTGGATACAGAGGATTCTCCCTTTGTCAATAAGGACATGGAGAAGGAGTTCCTGGGCCAGGTAGCTCTTTATACTGCCTATTATGCTAGCCAGGAGAAACTGAATGATTTGGCCGAGAAGTATTGCGACATTGCCATGCAAGACCCCACTCAGGCTAAGGATGCCTTGAATCTGAAGATCCAGCTTGCCAGCCAGGATCTTAAGACACATGCTGACTCTCTGACTTTCGTTAGCAAGTTGGAAACCATGTATCAGCAGAATCCCAGCTCTGATATGATTTTCGAGCAATTGGCAAACCTCTACAGAGGCTTGAATCAGAATGATAAAGTTGAGGCTCTTCTGAAGAGCAAGTTCGCTTCAGATCCCAATAATATCTCCGCTTGGTTCCTGCAGGGACGTATGCAGGAAGAGAAGCGTGAGTACGACAAGGCTATCGAGAGTTTCAATAAATGCATACAGATCAACGATAAACTCGTCGTTGTATACGGTAGTTTGGCCAGTGCCATCATCAATAAGGCTGCTTTGGTAGACAATGTAGCTCAGCAGAAGGAACTCTACAAACAGGCTATCGACGCTTTGGAGAAAGCCCGCCAGATGGATCCCAACCAGGAGCAGATCAGTTGGGCTTATGTCCTCTATCAGTGCTACTACAATGTTTATGGCCCGAATGATCCCAAGACAAAGGAACTTGAGGCTCTTACGAAGCACTAATTATAATAACATATCGTGATCTTATATGCCCTGTGTCAGTTGTGATGCAGGGCATTTTTTGTGATTAGATTATTGTTTGCCCTCGATTGGAACGTTGATTTTCTTGATTCTTCAGACAGCATGATTTTGCGTAGACACCGAGAGTTGATGATGTATGACCTCGTAACGACCAAATGTTTTATCGTGTATTAGCATGCTGATTCAAGAAAATCCGTTCTAACTAAAAAGGCAAGGAAGAAATTCCTTGCCTTAATATCTAGTACTACGATTCGTAGATTAATAATTCAATTGCTTCAGTATGTCGGCCATCTTCTGCTTCGTGTTTATTGTGGTAGGTACGAGAGGAAGGCGGAGAACGTTTTCAATCATGCCCATATCATTGAGCAAAGCTTTTACACCGGCAGGATTCCCATCCACGAAGAGCAAACTGTAGAGTTCGGTGAAGCAATGGTGAATCTTGCGTGCCATCTCGTATTCTCCATTGAATTCCAAACGAATCATTTTGGAGAATTGGGCAGGGAGAGCATTGCCGATAACAGAAATGACACCAACCGCGCCACTGGCTACCATCGAGAAAGTGAGCGCATCATCGCCACTGATGACGTCAAAGTTGTCGGGTTTATTCTTGATGATCTCATCTACCTGTTCCAAACTGCCGCTGGCTTCCTTCACGCCGACGATGTTGGAAAAGTCTTTGGCCAGACGTACTGTCGTCTCTGCCTTCATGTTCACTCCGGTTCTGCCAGGAACATTGTAGAGCACGAGGGGTAGGGGGCTCTTCTGGGCTATGGCCTTGAAATGTTGATAAAGACCTTCCTGAGAGGGCTTATTATAATAAGGACAAATGCTGAGTATGCCATCGATTCCCTGCCAGTTGGTGTTGCGCATTTCTTCCAGTACCAAGGCTGTATTGTTTCCTCCACAGTATTTAAGGATGGGGATGCGTCCTTTCACTACGCTCTTGACCAAATCGGTGATGCGGTCTTTCTCCTCGTGGGTCAGACAAGGTACTTCGCCTGTGGTTGCCAGAATGCATAGAAAGTCAGCTCCATTGTCAATCTGATAATTCAATAAGCGCTCAAGCGATTCGTAATCTACAGAGCCATCAGCTTTGAAAGGAGTTATCAAAGCGATGCCTAAACCTTTGAATATGTTCTGTGCCATAAAAAATCGTTATTGTGACTTTGCAAAGATACAAGAATTTTATCGATAAGCAAAGGATAATCACAATATTTTAGCCATACTATTCTCACATGAGGCATAAAGTTTCAATGTGAGCCGATATAAAGGAAGATCATGCCCAATAAGACAAGAAGCAGGTCAAAAGCCTTAGCAGTGAGATTTCTCTCATGAAAGACGAATGCCCCAAAGAGAAAACTGACGATGACACTTCCGCGGCGCACCATACTGACGATAGATATCATTGCGCCTGGCAGACTCAGGGCATAGAAATAGATGAAATCGGCAGCACTGAGGAAGACGCTGACACCAACGATGTACCAGTTCCAATGGAATGGTGTTGTCTTCTTACGCAAAGGATACCACAGCAGAAGTAGCATTGCCCCCATCATGAACAATTGGTAGATATTGTACCAGCTCTGTACAGTCATACGGTTAATTCCCACTCCTCCGTTTTCGGGCGATGCAAGGAGATATTTATCGTAGAGTCCGCTGATGGCGCCAAGAGCAGCGGCTAGAACCAAGAAGGCAATCCAGCGATTATGGGTAAAGTTGATGCCTTCTTTTTTGCCACTACGACTGAGAAGAAAAAATGATACTACAGCCAGTTGTACGCCCGTCCACTGGTAGCCATTGAGCCGTTCGCCATATACTAATAATGCACCAATCAATACCATCACTGGTCGTGTGGCATTGATAGGGCCAACGATGGTAAGTGGAAGATGTTTCATGGCAAAGTAGCCGAATATCCACGATGACAGCACAATACAACTCTTGAGCAGGATATATTTCTGCACTGCCCATCCTCCCTGTGGAGCGTAGAAGACACTGCTATCAAGGACGTGAGTCGTAGATGACAGCACGACGAAAGGCAGAAATATCAAGGAACAAAATAAGGTGTTGAGGAAAAGTATCGGGATAACAGCATTGCCAGAGAGTGCTTTTTTCTTCAACGAATCATAGCAGCCTAGCAAGGCTGCTGACATAAAAGCTAATATGAGCCACATAAACTAATATTGAATATCCTCTAAGAATAGGGCGTTGCCCGGCATGCTCTCACCGGCATCGCTACGAGTTCCGCTTAATACAATCTTTTTGAATTGGTCTAGGGTAATCTTTCCTCGGCCAACATCTATCAGTGTGCCAACTACGGCACGCACCATGTTGCGCAGAAAGCGGTTGGCTGTTATTTCAAAATACCATGTAGTAGACGATGTTTGAACCCATTTTGCCTGCGTCACATGGCATAGAGTGGTCTTTACGTCGGCTCCAGCCTTGCAGAAAGCTTTGAAATCCTCAACATTCAGCAAGCAATGTGCCGCTTGATTCATCAAAGGGAAGTCAAGTTTGTAGCCCAAGTAATGCGAATAATGGCGCTCAAAAGGATTTTTGCTGGTATGGATATAATAACGATAAGTACGTGATACAGCTGAGAAGCGCGCGTGCATCTCTTCACTGACAGGCTCTATGCGATAAATGCTGATGTCCTGAGGAAGCATTTTATTAAGCCGGTAAGTCAATTGCCCTGTGTCAACGGACGCATCACGGTCGAAATGAGCCACCATCAGCCTTGCGTGTACACCAGCATCCGTACGGCCTGCGCCTGTAATTTCTATAGGCTGTCGCAGTAAGATGGACAAACATTTCTGAATGGTTTCCTGCACAGAGATGCCGTTGGGCTGAATTTGCCAGCCGTGATAGCGCGTCCCGTCGTAGGCTAAATAGATAAAATACCTTTTCATCTCCTATTTGATTTTACGGCACGACGGAATTTTTTCCGATGAAAGTCATTCTCAGCCTTTATTATAAGGTAAACTTTATTGGCTGGAAGTATTTTCAGGAATTTATTGTGGTAGGTCTGTTGGATTTTCTTCAATTGCAGTTCGTTCTCATCATGTTGGCGCACAGCCCGCTCACAGGCTTTGCGGTCGCTGGGATTGACTTTGCTATTCTGCTTGTCTCGCTGGAACCAATAACGTTGTTTGGCCCGCATCTCTTCATAGAGCGGTAAGAACTTAGCGCTCTCTTGAGGAGTCAGGGGCACTTTATCTACAATATATTGTTTCAGTTCGCTCTCAAATTTCTTAGGATTGAAATTGCATTTGGGGCCTTGGGGCCAAGCTGCAATATAGATAAGAAGTAGGGCGATGGCTGCGATGTATCTTTTCATTCTATTCATTGGTCTTCAAGATAGGAATACATATCTTCGTTGTCGAGCATAGCATAATCGGCGAATTCATCGATCATTTTGTCGCTATGGCTTTCTACCGAAGCAGAAGTTACCATAGCAGATGTCTTTGCTCCGGAACTTTGTGGGCTGGATTGTAGAATTCGGTCCAGAGACATAAATATTGAGATGCCGATAGCTCCGACAACGATGGCAGCAGCAATGAACTTCCTTTGTTTGAAGGTCAGACTTAGATGACCGACTCCCTGCATCTTCTCTTCTTTGGGCAACTTTGCCATGATCTTATCAGGGAGTTGTTCAAAATAGCCATCAGGAACACGAAAGCATTCCTTTTTGCCTACTATGTTAGATAATTGAAGTTCATCCGAATCCATTGCTCAATTGTTTTAACTATATGACGAGCAATGAAAAAGAAAGTTTAATCAAATTGTTTGAAAAACGCAATGATTTTCTGTACGGCTATGTGATAGGAGGCTTTAACGGCGCCCTCACTGCGGTTGAGAGTTTCGGCTATGTCCTTGTATTTCATCTCGTTAAAATAGCGTAGGTTGAAAATCGTACGTTGAGCCGTAGGCAATTTTGTGACAGCTTCTTGCAGACGAGCCTGCGTTAGATCGCCGTCAAACCATTCATCTGCCATCAGTCGGTCGGCCACGTGATCCTTGTCGGTCGCGCTCAGTCGTGCTTCGTTGCGTTTCCGGCGAAGGAAATCTACGCTCTCATTGATAGCGATGCGGTAAATCCAAGTCGATAATTTGGAACGGCTCTCAAACGTATCGATATTTGACCAGACTTTGAGAAAGGTGTTTTGAAGGATATCGTCAGCGTCCTCGTGCGTGAGGACGATATGACGGATTTTCCAATACAACGATTCGCTGTATTGTCTCACCATCATATCGAAACCCTTGCGCCGGGTTTGAGGATTGCGGAGCAAAGTCAATATCTCTTCGTCGTTCATCTAAACCTGAATAATTTGTTGTAGCTCGTCCCAAATCAAATTGTTGTATCCGTATACATCCTCGCAGGTCAGGTAGCTTCCATTGGCAAGGGGAAGCAAGGTGCGGTAAGTGATGAACAACGGGATTTGAGGTTCTATCTTGACAGAGTTTATTATCAATTTCTGTTGCAGAGTGTCGAGGATAGCCTTTTCAGTGACGCTCAATTCAGACTTGTCTTTGTCAAGTGGACTGATGTCTGCTGTCATAGAATAGCCAATTCGTCGCAAATCTTTCTCGTGTCCGTCGCCCAAGAGAAAGGCTGCAAGATCAAAAGGCCTCTCAACACGTACACATCCATGAGATACACCACGGTCGGTCTGCTCAAAAAAATCGGTTGTGGAAGTATGATGGAGATAAACCGCAAAAGGATTGTCGAAACGGAAAATGATCCGTCCCAAGGCGTTTCCCTTACCCCCCAGCTGTACTACGTAGTGATTATCGTCGTGCAGCGCCTCCCATGAAGGTGGAACTGGCTGCCCGGTTGTCTTGTCGTACACTTCGAATCTATGACTGCGGAAATATTGTGTGTTTCCTGCGTGACGGGAGACGCTTTTATCGATAATGCTTCTTGGAATATACCATTTGGGGTTGATATCCATTCTTTTAAGCCTGCTGAACAGCAAAGGTGTCTTCGTCTTCAGGCTGCCGCATCCAATGCGCATCGTGAGGGTATCGCTACCATTGACGGCGTAGAGTGCATAGGAAGGTATGTTTACCAAGACATATTTTTTGAACTTCGATGGATCCTCAGGCATACGCCAACGCTCCTGCTCCATATTGATGAGCACTAACTTGCGTTCGTTGGCAGGCATGTGAGGCCGAAGCAAGTCGCGCAAAGCAAAATAACGTGGATTTTTGGGTTGCACTTCACGAAGGAACAAACCGACACTGTCGTTGCTGATCATTCGGAAAGCAAGGGAGAAAAAACGTTTTGAGGGCACGTCGGTCTTCAAATCGTAGAGTGTACGGTAGCGCTCATCATCCTTCTTCTGGTCCAGCAGGTCTAAATGATTCATCAGTCTGTAGGGATTGACATAGCCAAAGCGCTGTCCTGTGGCATATTTCAGATAAGCTTTTGTCAGGTTGTACTCAATGCGGGCCAAGACGGCATTGATAGTGTTGGCATCGCTGTCAACCTTCAGATTCCTGATGAAGCGTAAGTCACGCTGAATGGCATCAACGCGGAATTTCTTTTTGCTGAAGCCATCCTTATCGATTGTCTCCAGCCATTTTACGGTGGAATCTGCTTTCACGTCAACTCCATGACGGTCGATCCATAAAAACTGCCCTCTGTTGAGATAATATTTCCTTGTTCTATAGTCTGTTGCCAGTGAGTCGTGGTCGTATTTTATAAGTGAGTCGATTTTAGAGCGGATAATCCGTGAGTTTACGGCAAAGCGATGGTCTTTTATCTGGGCAAAATCATCTAATGAAATATTCTTGTTGGGGTTAACAACGACCTTGTGGCATGACACCAAGGTGCATGCCACAACTATGATAAAAGCAAGTATTTTTAAAGATCTCAACGCTTCTCTTTAGCGGATGGAAACTTTACGGACTGTTTTACCTACTTTAATAATATAGCAACCTTTCGGCAAGTTCAGGTCATAACGCTTGTCGTTGCTGTCGACACGGAACGATTTGACACAGATTCCGGCCACGTTATATACGTAGAGAACTTGTCCGCTGGCTCCTGTCACGTGCAGCGTCGACTCGTTCACGACGGAGATGTTAACGTCGTCAAAGTCTTGCTCTTCGTAAATTTCTATGGTATTCCTTGCCTGAATCTGAATAGGCACAGCCATACCTAAAATTGCAACGACCACACAAGTAAATATCTTTTTTCTCATATCTCGTATCTCATTTATTTTCTACAAAGATAAGAAATTATCTGATAACGTTGAACCTTATTTGTTTATTTTATTATGTGGTTAACAAAATTTATAGTTTTGACGGTGGCTTAAATGCTCATTTGCATTTTTGGGCGCCATTATCAGGTCTCTTTATTTGACCGCCACCGTCATTCCTTCGTTTGACAGGTAGGACTCGGGAAAGATCGCTCGCGCTTCTTTGAGAAGTCCTTCCTCATCGTCATAGCGTGCGCTGTAATGACCAAGCAGGAGTTTGCCCACATGTGCGTCGCGGGCTACCGTGGCTGCTTGCTGGGCCGTAGAATGATAGTAGAGTTTTGCTCTCTCTTTGCACTCTTCAGTGTAGGTGCTCTCGTGATAAAGAAGGTTCACGCCCTCCACAAGCCGGTAGAGCTGGGGCATGTAGCGTGTATCGCTGCAATAGGCATAGCTGCGAGTTGGGTCGGCAGGAGTCGTCAGCCGCGAGTTTTCGATGACGTCTCCGTCGGGTGTAGTCCAATCCTTGCCATTCTTGATATTGTCTATCTGGCTGATTGGAATTTCATAGCAGTCGATCATGTCTCTCAGAATATGCCTCCGGCCGGGCTTTTCCTTAAACAGAAAACCGCAGCAGGGGATGCGATGATCCAGGGGGATCGTTGAGACAGTGAGGCTCTTGTCCTCATAGACCACTTGGGATAGGGTAGTGTCTAAAGGATGAAATTCAACCTCGAAGCCCAATCCCGGACAAAACATCTCCAGCTGGGCCTGGAGCATAGGTTCCAAGGCCGCAGGAGCATAGACCTGCAATGGAGCCGTACGCCCCAGCATGCCGAATGTACTGATCAATCCAATGAGACCGAAGCAATGGTCGCCATGCAGGTGACTGATAAAGATGGCCTGCAGTTTGGTAAATCTCACCTTCGACCGCCGCAGTGAAATTTGTGTCCCCTCCCCACAATCCACCATGAAGCACTTGCCCCGCATCTCAATAATCTGGGACGAGGCAAAATGGTGCAATGTGGGAAGGGCGCTGCCACAACCGAGAATATGTACAAGGAAAGGTTCCATAACGAATAGTTTTCAGAGGGACGGTTAAATACACTACCCATCCCCTCCGTTAGAACAGGGAAATATTATTTCTGCCGTTTGAAGACATAGATGCCGGTAGAATCTTCAAGGGCGAGAGAGTCGGCGCCAAGCGTCACTACATCAAATTCCTGACGATTGAGCATCAACTTGCCATTGATGATCTTCCAGGAAGTCCAGGGATTCTTTTCTGCTTCTACCGAGGAGTGGACCACTCCGCCTTCTTCGATGGTGAAATTCTTGTCCAAACTTGTCCAATGGCCTTGAAGGGAGAGCAGGTTGATAGCCTTTCTGACGATGTTCTCGCCATTCATCTTGTAGCTGATAACAGCCAGACGGTCGCCAACGTTGTAGCCTCCCTCAACCTCCACGGGCTCACCAAGTTCATTCTCGAGGACATATTCAAGTGTGTCGCCTGCGTCGGTCTGAAGCAAGAAGACGCTTTGGCCTCCATCCACCACTTTTCCATAGACCGTAGAGTCCGAAACCGTGCCGGTTGCCACGACTGTGCTATCTGTGGCATCGTCTTTGACTTCGGACTTGTTGTTCTTACACGAGGCGAAACCGCAAATTAAAGCAGCTATAAAAGCTATGTATACTAAGTTCTTCATTTACAATTAGTTTTGTTTTTCTATTCTGATAATCGCTTAAAGTCCTTCTGTCTTGGCTTTGTTCCATAATTCGTCCATCTGTTCAAGGGTCGCATCACTGAAGTTGATGCCTTCCTCTTTCAGACATTTCTCCACGTAGTTGAATCGCCTGATGAACTTTTGGTTGGTTTCTTCGAGGGCATTGTCGGGATTGAGATGATACAGTCGGGCTGCATTGATGACGCTGAAGAGAAAGTCTCCCAATTCAGCTGTGCTATTTGCCTGGTCTTCCTTGCGCAGTTCGGTCTCTAGTTCGCCCAGTTCCTCTCTCACTTTATCCCACACGTCTTCTTTTTTCTTCCAGTCAAAGCCCACGTTTCTGGCCTTGTCCTGAATCCGATAGGCTTTGATAAGGGTGGGCAGAGATTCGGGCACACCCGACAATACCGTCTTGTTGCCGTCCTTCTCTGTCTGCTTGCGCATCTCCCAAGTACTTTCCACTTGGCTGTCGGTCGTTGGTTTGTCAGTGTTGGCAGAATCATCATTGTCTTTCTTATAGACCACCTTGCCTTGGTCGTTAATCTCCAACTGGGAATCCGTAACTCTCCAGTTCCCTTTCTCGCGCCAGTTGATAAAATCGTGACGGTACATCAGCTTGTCGGCTTGTTTGTCGCAGACGTCGGCGATATCGAAGTCATCGGTCTCTTCTCCCAGCATGGCGTAGAATATCACGTGCTCCATCACGTCGCCCAGTTCCTTACAGACATTGGGCATGTCTCTTTTCATCAGGGCATCGCACAGTTCGTATACCTCTTCTATCGTATTTGGTCGCAGGCTTTCAAAGGTTTGCTTGCGGTCCCATGGACATTCTTGGCGCAGTCTGTATTGAACGTCGAGCAGACGTTCAAAGGCTGCGAGTTTTTCTTTCTTTGTATGCACTTCTTTTCTGATTTTCTTGCAAAGATAATCATTTTCCATAGATTTTTATTACTTTTGCATCGATTTAATTATTAATTAAGGTTTGCAGGCTGGTCAGGCCTTTCATTTTAGGAAAAAACTAATAAAAAGATAATGGAATTAACAAGTAAGTACAACCCTAATGAGGTTGAGTCGAAGTGGTATCAATACTGGCTCGACCATAAGCTTTTCTCAAGTAAACCAGATGAGCGTGCACCCTATACCATCGTTATTCCACCGCCCAACGTTACGGGTGTGCTTCACATGGGTCACATGCTCAACAATACGATTCAGGATATTCTCGTTCGTCGCGCTCGCATGGAAGGCAAGAATGCATGCTGGGTTCCCGGAACCGATCACGCTTCTATTGCTACCGAGGCAAAAGTCGTCAACAAGCTGGCACAAGAAGGCATTAAGAAGACAGACCTTACCCGTGATGAATTCTTGAAGCATGCCTGGGATTGGACCCATGAGCATGGAGGCATCATCCTGAAGCAGCTTCGCCGACTTGGAGCGAGCTGCGACTGGGACCGCACTGCCTTCACTATGGATGAAACCCGCTCTAAGGGAGTTATCCATGTGTTCGTAGACCTTTACAATAAGGGTTATATCTATCGTGGCGTTCGCATGGTCAACTGGGATCCCAAGGCACAGACGGCACTCTCCGACGAAGAGGTGATTTATAAGGACGAGCATTCTAAGCTCTATTATCTGAAGTATTATGTTGTTCCTGAGGAACAGAACTCCATCGTGCGCAAGGATGAGGGCAACGTGATGCACAAGGATGCTAAAGGATATTATGCCGTTGTGGCCACCACTCGTCCCGAGACCATAATGGGCGATACGGCCATGTGTATCAATCCCGCCGACGTGAAGAATACCTGGCTGCAGGGTCATCATGTCATCGTGCCGCTGGTGAATCGCCAGATTCCCGTAATCGAGGATAGCTACGTAGACATTCAGTTTGGTACGGGCTGCTTGAAGGTTACTCCGGCCCACGACGTCAACGACCATGCTCTGGGGCTGAAACACGGATTGGAAACGATAGATATCTTCAACGACGATGGCACCATTTCTGAGGCTGCAGGCATGTACGTCGGCAAGGACCGCATGGATGTGCGTGTTGAAATCTCTAAGGACCTGCAGGCTGCCGGCTTGATGGAGAAGATTGAGGACTATGACAACAAGGTGGGCTTCTCCGAGCGCACCAATGTGCCTATTGAACCGAAACTCTCCACTCAGTGGTTCCTCAAGATGCAGCATTTCGCCGACATTGCTCTGCCTCCTGTGATGAACGATGAGATCGAGTTTTATCCCAAGAAGTACAAGAATACTTATCGTTACTGGCTGGAGAATATCAAGGACTGGTGTATCTCGCGTCAGCTTTGGTGGGGACATCGTATTCCTGCCTACTACTTCAAGGATGTGAATGGCAAGCAGCTGTTTGTCGTGGCTGAGACTGCCGAAGAGGCTTTGAAGCAGGCACAAAAGGTGAACCCAGCTGTTACCGCAGATACTCTGAAGCAGGACGAGGATTGCCTCGATACATGGTTCTCTTCTTGGTTGTGGCCGATTTCTGTGTTCGATGGAATCAATCATCCCGACAATCCCGACATCAACTATTATTATCCCACTTCCGACCTCGTCACGGGACCCGATATCATCTTCTTCTGGGTGGCCCGAATGATTATGGCAGGCTATGAGTATCGTGGCAAGATGCCCTTCAAGCATGTCTATTTCACGGGTATCGTACGTGATAAGTTGGGACGCAAGATGTCAAAGAGCCTTGGCAATTCGCCCGACCCCATCAAACTGATCGACCAATACGGTGCCGACGGCGTGCGTATGGGCATGATGCTGAGTGCTTCTGCCGGCAACGATATCCTCTTCGATGAGTCGCTCTGTGAGCAAGGCCGCAATTTCAACAACAAGATCTGGAATGCGTTCCGACTCGTGAAGGGATGGGAACAGGCCGACATCGAGCAGCCCACGACCAACAAGATTGCCGTGAGCTGGTTTGAGGCTAAGCTCAAGGAGATCAATGAACAGATGAACGAGCAGTTCCGCCAGTACCGCATCTCCGAAGCCTTAATGAACGTCTACCGTTTGTTCTGGGATGAGTTCTCAGGCTGGTATCTGGAAATGGTCAAGCCCGAATACGGCAAACCCATCGACAAGACCACCTATGATGCTACATTGACCTTCTTTGATGTACTGCTGAAGATGCTCCATCCTTTCATGCCGTTTATCACTGAGGAATTATGGCATCATATCTATGAGCGCAAGGACGGTGAGTCGATTATGCGTGCCACTTTGAAGCTTGACGCTCTGACCGACGCCGACCGCAAACTGCTGACCGACATTGATGTCGTTAAGCAAGTCGTGGCTGGAGTGCGTGCCGTACGCAATGAGCGCAATATCGCTCAGAAGAATAAACTTACCCTACAGACGGTGGGCGAGAACCACATTGCTGCATACGCAGATGTCGTCACGAAGATGGCCAACTTGAAAGCCATAGAGGTGGTTGCTGAGAAAGCAGCCGATGCAAGTGCGTTCCTCGTGGGCACCGATGGCTATGCTGTACCCTTGGGCGACCTGATCGATGTGAAGGCAGAGATTGAGAGGCAGGAGAAGGAGCTGCAGCATCTCGAAGGCTTCCTGGCCGGTATCAAGAAGAAGCTCTCCAATGAGAATTTCGTGGCTCATGCTCCCGAGGCTGTGGTGGCTCGTGAGCGCAAGAAGCAGTCTGACTCAGAAGAGAAAATAGAGGCGCTCAAAGCCAGCATCGCTGCGCTGAAGAGCAAAGCTTGATAACTCTGACTGAACGTAAATACATCTAGCTTAAAATATCTAACGGGCTGGCACTCTCTGTAGGGAGAGTAGTCAGCCCTTTTTGTGAATCGGGTATTTTCTGTGGGGATAATATTTTAGGAAAACGAGTGTTTGCAGAGGATTACTTGATGTGGCAGCAAGAGATACTGCAGCTTGAGACCGCAGTTCTGTGAATTCCAAGAGTAGCTGACAGCTGTCAGCAGTTCTGCTCTCAGCTGTCAGCAGTTCTGCTCTCAGCTGTCAGCAGTTCTGCTCTCAATTGTCAGCATGTTAATCCTCAAGAATATTCGATGATAAGTTATTACTGGTCATTGCATTCGTTCGACCTTTTCTCGTTAAATTTTTGGATGGTTGGAATTAATTTTTTAACTTTGCACCTTGAAGAGTCTGAGTCGGGGAATTTGGATTCTCTCTAATATCTCATGGGTCATTCTTCATGTAACAGATTCAACAAAGTAAATAAAAAACAATATTTCAATATGACAGGTATTACTCTTTTCGTGGTGTTCATTGTTGTCGCACTTGTCGGTTGGGGCGTGTGCGAGGCTGTTGGCAAACTCAAATATACTCATGCTCCTGAAGAACAGGAAGGCTGGGAAGAATTTGAGGAGCATGCTAAGGCAAACAACGGTAAGGAACAGAATATCCGCGACATCATGCACAACAATTCCACCAAAGGCTACAGCGCTGTGGATTGATTGCATTCCAGCACGATTAGCTGAGAAAGCTAAAGCGCCGCACTTTACATGAAGTGCGGCGCTTTGCGTTGATTGGCGCTGATGCCTATACGCCTAAAAGTTGACACCGAAAGTCAGGTTGAAGCTTCCGGTACGAGTGTCGTCGAAGTCGTCATTGCCCACGTTGGCCAATCCTATATCGTAGCTTGCCTCAAGATAGAGCATATCGAAACCCACTCCGCAACCGAGTCGCAAGCCGCCATCGAAGCGGCGGAAATGCTGGTCTACGTCGCTGTCGTAGCTGCTATAGGCCTCACGATTGGCAAAGTCTTTGATTTTTCCTGCCACTCCACAGCTCAGATATCCTCCCATGAAGGGCTGGATGGAGAAGTCCTGATCTACATTATATTTATACTTGATCAGCAGGGGGGCTTCCAGATAATCAAGAGCATATGAAAATTTGTTGCCGTTATAGGTGCTCTTGCCGCCTTTCTCGATATAATAAAGTCCCGATTCAAAATATAACGGCGCTCTTGCTGTCAACTGGGTTCCAATCACGAATCCCACGTTCAGTCCGGTTCTCACTTTGTTTCCATCAAGATAGGGCGAATCGCTGTTCACCGTGCCCAAAGCCATTCCTAGTCTGAACCCATAATAATTCGAACCGATTTGTCGGTTCTGACTGTAGTATTCAGAGCGATGGCGGGGTGGAATGGGGCGGCCGTCGGGGTAATACTGCGCATGTGCATAAAGCAGAGGCAGTAATAACAAAATAATTGATAATGTTGCTTTTTTCATAATTTCCTGAAGTTTTAGTACGCTTGCAAAGTTAAGATTATTTTTGTTCAACTTCCATTGGATTATCCCCCTTTCTCCGTAGGTGTTTCCCTATTTTTTAGTGGATTCTGATAAAGCATGTGCAAACGATAATTGAACATGACCTAAAAAAAACAAAAAAAGTTGGGAAATCAACAATTTATTTATAATTTTGTCATTGATAATAAAAAACGAAAAAACTGTGAGAATTAAGATAGTTACAATCCTCTTCTTCATGCTTTCTGTTGGTGCGTCAGCCCAAAAGATAACATTGGGAAGCTGCACGACTCATGATGGTGGTCAATACAAGGGGGAGATGGTATCTGGCCGTCCTAATGGGAAGGGTAGTACTGTATATAAGAATGGAGACGTCTACGAAGGACAATACGTCAAAGGAAAGAGACAAGGTTATGGCGTCTATACATTCTCTGACGGTGAAAAGTATGAAGGCGAGTGGTTTCAGGACCAGCAACATGGCAAAGGCACCTATTACTTTGCCAACAACAATAAATATGTAGGCTTTTGGTATCGCGATTATCAAGAGGGACGTGGCGTCATGTACTACTATAATGGCGACAAGTATGATGGCGAGTGGTATCACGATCAGCGTCAGGGCAATGGTACCTATACCTTTTCCAATGGAGCTTATTATAAAGGTCAGTGGAAGAATGACCAGAAAAACGGAAAAGGATTCTTTGACTGGGGAGACGGCACTACCTATAATGGTAATTGGTCGAACAATATGCGCTCCGGCAAAGGCGTGAACCGTTATGCCGATGGCGATGTCTATAGCGGCGATTGGCTGAACGACATCCAAAATGGAAAGGGAATTTATACTTTCCAGAATGGCGATGTCTACGAGGGTGACTACGTGCAGGGCGAACGTACGGGCATGGGCATCTTCGAATATGCCAATGGTGACAAATACACAGGAAGTTTCAAGGAGGGTGACAAAAACGGTCAGGGAACCTTCACTTGGAAAAACGGGGATACCTATACCGGTGGTTGGGTCAACGACAAACAAGACGGTCATGGGAAACTCGTGAAGAAGAATGGCGACGTCTATGAAGGCAACTTCAAAAACGGAAGCATCGAGGGCGAGGTGATTGTCCATTTCGTTGACGGAACCAAATTCAAGGGCGTCTTCCACAATGGCAAGCGCAATGGAGCAGCCATAGAGGAGAGCAAAGACGGCAAGCGCTTTGAGGGCAGCTATAAAAACGATGTCCGCGACGGCAAGTTTGTCGAGAAAGATGCCAATGGACAGGTCACCGCCTCAGGCTATTACGAGAATGGCCGTCGTTATGAAAATTGATATTATTCACTAATAATCATATAGGAAAATGGTTGCAAAAAAGAGCACGACAACGAAAGCTGTTGTTACAAAGAACAAGCGGAATGTCACGGCAAGCGCAGTGCCTCAGCATATCGGCCTTGTGAAGAATGATCCTTACCTCGAACCTTATGAGAATGCTATTCGTGGCCGGCACGACCATGCAGTCTGGAAAATCGGACAGCTCACGAACAATGGCAAGAGAACACTGAGCGACTTTGCCTCGGGAGCTGATTATTTCGGCTTGCACAAGATGAAGCGTGGTTGGGTTTTCCGTGAGTGGGCTCCCAACGCTACCGATATCTATCTGGTTGGAGACTTCAACGATTGGAAGGAGAGCGACAAGTATCGGGCCAAGCGTATCGAAGGCACAGGCAACTGGGAACTGAAACTGCCGGAGAAGGCCATGAAGCATGGCGACCTGTACAAGATGCACGTCTATTGGAATGGTGGCCACGGTGAGAGAATTCCCGCATGGGCCCAGCGCGTTGTGCAGGATGATAACACAAAGATCTTCTCTGCTCAGGTATGGAATCCAGAACCTTATGAGTGGAAAAAGAAAACCTTCCGCCCAAAAAAGGACCCCTTGTTGATTTATGAGTGCCACATCGGTATGGCTCAGGATGCTGAAAAAGTGGGTACTTACACCGAGTTCAAGGAGAACGTTTTGCCCCGTATCATCAAGGACGGCTACAACTGCATCCAGATTATGGCCATTCAGGAGCACCCTTATTATGGCAGTTTCGGCTATCATGTGAGCAGCTTCTTCGCTGCATCCAGCCGATTCGGAACGCCCGAGGAACTGAAATCGCTCATCGATACCGCACACCAGCACGGTATAGCCGTCATTATGGATATCGTGCATTCGCATGCAGTAAAGAATGAGGTGGAAGGCTTGGGCAACCTCGCTGGCGATCCCAACCAGTATTTCTATCCCGGCGACCGTCATGAGCATCCGGCTTGGGACAGTCTCTGCTTCGACTATGGCAAGGACGATGTCATTCATTTCTTGCTTTCCAACTGTAAATATTGGCTGCAGGAGTATCATTTCGATGGCTTCCGCTTCGACGGTGTCACCTCGATGCTCTACTACAGCCACGGTTTGGGTGAGGCTTTCACCAACTATGGCGATTACTTCAATGGCCATGAGGATGACAATGCCATCTGCTATCTCACGCTTGCCAATAAGTTGATTCATGAGGTCAACAAGAATGCTATCACTATCGCCGAGGAGGTGAGCGGCATGCCTGGTCTGGCCGCTAAGTTTGAGGATGGCGGCATCGGCTTCGATTACCGCATGGCCATGAACATCCCCGATTACTGGATCAAGACCATCAAAGAGAAACGCGATGAGGACTGGAAACCCAGCAGCATCCTCTGGGAGGTGAAGAACCGTCGTCCGGATGAGAAGACCATTTCCTATTGCGAGAGTCACGACCAGGCACTCGTGGGCGACAAGACCATCATCTTCCGACTGATTGATGCTGATATGTACTGGCACTTCAAGAAGGGCGACGAGAATGAGATGGTCCACCGCGGAATTGCCTTGCACAAGATGATACGTTTGGTCACAATTGGCGCCATCAATGGTGGTTACCTCAACTTCATGGGAAATGAGTTCGGTCATCCAGAATGGATCGATTTCCCACGTGAGGGAAATGGGTGGAGCTATAAGTATGCCCGCCGCCAATGGAATTTGGTCGACAATCATGACCTGTGCTATCACTGGCTAGGCGATTTCGACCGTGAGATGCTCGAGGTGGTCAAGAGCGAGAAGAAATTCAATGAGACCCCCGTTCAGGAGATTTGGCACAACGACGGCGATCAGGTGCTTGCCTTCAGCCGTGGCGACCTGATTTTCGTGTTCAACTTCTCGCCTACGCGTAGCTTCACCGATTATGGATTCCTCGTTCCCCAGGGATGCTACAACGTAGTGCTCAACACCGATGCCAAGAAGTTCGGCGGTAATGGCTTTGCTGACGACAGCGTGGAGCACTTCACCACTGGAGATCCATTGTATGACGAACAGCATAAGGGTTGGCTGAAACTCTACATTCCTGCACGCTCTGCCGTCGTACTCAGAAAAAAGAAACAGTAACTAAGTTCAATGAATTTGGAATACGCAATATCAAATAAAAACAATGGTTACCGGCTGGTTAAAGTCCTGGGAACCATTGTTTTTCTTCTGTTCTCTTATTGTTACGTGAACTTCTATCAGGACGATGTGTTGCTCATCAGCCAGCATATTCTCTCTGGTGGACAGACACACTATGCGCGTTCGATTGGTACTCCGCTCATCGTTCTTATATTGTGGCTCCTGCAGCTTGTTGTCTGCCGGTTGAGCGGGGTCAATAAGCGGGCGTATTGGATAACCTTTCTGCCTTCCTTTGCCTTGTTGGCCGCAATCACGGGCGTGAGATGTTACAATGTGGGCGTCTATTCCTGGTGGCCATGGTATTGGCTGTTGCCTCTCTTGTGGGTATTGGCCGGTGGTCTGCTTTGGCTGGCCCGCCAGTTGCAGCCCTTCGAGTCAGAGTTGCCCGATCACCCCTGGCAGTCCAGAAGCTTGTGGATCAATCTGCTCGCCCTCTTCGCTATGATGTTCCTGACTTGCCTTATGAGCAATCCTGGTGAGGTTTACCACTATAGGGCAAAGATGGAAGTGTTGATCTCGGAGAAGAAGTATGACGAGGCCTTAAAAGTGGGGGAGAAGTCGCTCGATACAGATTCCACGCTCACGGCTTTGCGCATCTATGCGTTGGCTGAGACTGGCCAATTGGGAAGCCGACTCTTCGAGTATCCTCTTGTGGGGGGAGGTGCCTGTATGAATCCATTGGATAAGAATGTTCATCTCCTGCTTCTTGATGCGAAGGCAATGAGCAAGCAGATGAAGACAGGCAAGCTGAAGCGCGACTGTCAGCTCTCTGCCTTATTGCTCGACCGCAAGCTGGATGAGTTTGCTGGGCTTCTTCTTAAAAAGTATAAAGTCAACTCTGGATTGCCAAAACATTATAAGGAAGCACTCTATCTCTACACCCATACAAGGAGCCATCCCCTGGTGACGATGACCGACAATGTGATGGATGCGGACTTTGAGGATTTCGACAAACTCATTCCCACTACAGAGTCGGCTGTGCGTGATGCATATGGCAACACATACTGGTATTATTATAAATATAAACATTGACGATGAAAAGATTCATTTATGCACTTCTAGCCTTTGGCCTGTATGGGTATGGAGCATGTGCACAAACAGTAATTAAGGAAAATGAACAGCAGCAATTCTTCAACACTGTGCCCAAGGGCAACTATTCAGGAATCGTGCCTATTGGGGATGACCGCTATGCCGTGGTCTCCGACAAATCGCCCGAGGATGGATTCTTCATCTTCCATATCGACATCGATCCTGTGACGGGCGTTATCCGATCCATAACCAACGAGGGCTTCAGAAGCAGCCACTATCGCAATCGCGACATGGAGGGCATCACCTATATTCCGAAGAAGAAACAGATCCTCATCTGCGGTGAGGCCGACAACAATATCTATTCATATGACCTCACGACAGGCAAGCGCAGCGAGAAGCCTTGGCCCAAAGCTCCGGAATTCCGCTATCTCTATGGCAATTACGGCTTGGAGTCTCTGACTTATAATGAGAAGACCGACAGGGTATGGACTTGCAACGAGAATAAGAACAATATGGTCTATCTGCGGAGTTACACTTCCGATGGACAGCTCGACACTTGTTATGAATACCATTTGGATCCCGCCGCTTCCAAAGGCTATCCTATTATTTACGCCCACGGCGTGAGCGAGCTCTGTGCGCTTGACGATGGACGATTGCTGGTATTGGAGCGCGAGTTCTTTGTGCCTTCTACCAAGGTAGGCTCGTGGGTGGAGTGCAAGCTCTTTGTGACCGATTTCAAAACGAAGCGCCTGGTCACTTCATGGAAGACAGACCTCACTTTCACCAAGTATGACATTGCAAATTACGAAGGCATGTGTATAGCCCGTCGTCTGCGCAATGGCAATTATATCCTTCTGCTCTGTTCCGACTCGCAAGATCAGTATGGCGGGGTGCTGAAGGATTGGTTCAAGACGTTCATTATAAAGCCATCCTGACCACTCTGATACCTGTCTGTGAGGGATGTCGGCTCATGTAGTATTGCAACGTCCAAGGCTCCTCCACAACTTTGTGTCTCACCATCGACGCATTGAGCAGATGCAAGCCGTCCTGATGCCATACGGCAATTCCAATGTGACTCGTGTCCAATCCAGGCTTGTTGGTCAGTATTGCTATGATGTCCCCATCGTGGATAGTCTCGCGAAGCAGTTTCGTGTTGGCTATCGACGTTTTGGGGATATAACGGAAGCGAAGGCCGTTATACCGGTTTTCTATATCACGTATTTCTTTCACCCATTCCGGATTCTGCTTCAACATCGGGTAACGGCCGACGTGCTGCGTCATGTAGTTGATGTTGATAGTCTGCACCTTTGTAAAGGGCGGATTGGGTGATTGAATTTCCTTTTTCACGAATCCATCCTTGGTATTGTTATCTATCCAAGCTGTAAAGTAATGCAGTCGGGTAGGGTAGCTGACGACTCCGTTCTCATAGCGCAGATGACGGAGAAAGTTGCAGAAGTCTTCGAAGGTATATTTCTGGTTCTTCATGCAGAGGCTCAGTGCAGCAACATTCTCTACGTAGGTCGTGCAGTCCAATTGCCTCAAGTTTACCACCAGCTGCTCTTTCTTGTTTTTCTCCAGCGTTTGGGCCACATAGGGTAGTCCACGCAACTGTCTGGCAAAGTATATCATCCAGTTGGATGTAGGCTTGGCTTTCCGTGCCCCTTTGAGCAGCCTCGTTACCGTCAGACTGTCGGCACGCGTATACACTGCTGCATTCTCAGCCTTAGCACTCTGTTCCGGGCCAAGAACGACTTCATTTGCCTCCGTGGTTGGTGCCGCAGCTTCTGTGGCCACCATACTCATCAGGAGGAATATCCATATCAATAGCTTATTCATTTTTCTATCATTCCAACTCTAAGGAGCTTTCCCTCTCTGTTCGTCATAGAGGGGAAGCTCCTGAGGTATTTGTCTCCTGTATTTTTTAGCCCTCTCCGAAAATCCACCATTCCATAGTCTGGCTGATGGCCGAATCCCTTGGGGCTGTACTTACTGTTAAATTCTAGTCACGTCGATCACGCCCTTCACCGTTCTGAGTTTCTTGATGAGCGACTGCAGTTTGCTGGTGTCGTTGAGCTGGACAACAAGGTTGCCGCGGAAGAGACCATCTTCACTGTCGATGTTGATCGAGCGCATGTCGATCTTTTCATCCTTGGAGATGATGTTGGTGATGTTGCTCACGATTCCGATATTGTCGTTACCGATAATGCGCAGCGTTATGGTATATTGCGACGATCCCTTTCCACTCCATTGTGCCCTCACGATTCGGTAGCCGAATCGCTTGCGCAGTTCGGGGGCATTGGGACAATCCATTCTGTGGATCTTGATGCCGCCGTTAACCGTGACGAACCCGAACACCGGATCGCCGTAGATGGGGTGGCAACAGCGTGCCAAGGTGTAGTCGATGCCTTTCAGACTCTGGTCGATCACCAGCACGTCGTCGTTCATTCTGCCTACGCCGTCGTCGGGATTCTCATACTCAAACTCTTCGGCCGATCTTACTGGCTGGTTGTTGGCCTGTTGATTCTCATGGTCGCGCAACTCAATGTATTTCTCAATGACGTCGTTGGCATCAAGCTTCCCGTCAGCTATCTGCGAGTAAAAATCAGAAGTCTCCTTGAATCCGAGTTTTTTCACCAACTTGGCCATTACCTTCTCGTCGACTTCGATTTTCTTGTTCTTAAACCGTCGCTCGAGCAATTCCTTGGCATAGAGACCAGCCTTGACCTGCGTCTCCTTCAGCGCGAGTCTGATTTTGGCTTTGGCCTTAGCCGTCTTCACCAGGTTGAGCCATTCGTGCTTCGGCTCCTGCTGCTTCGAGGTCATGATCTCCACCGTATCGCCGCTGTGCAGTTCCTCGCGCATCTGCACGGTGCGGCCGTTGATGCGTGCACCCACGCAGTGGTTGCCCACGTCGGTATGGATGAGATAGGCAAAGTCTAGAACCGTGGCGCCCTTGGCCAGCTTGAACAGGTCGCCCTTGGGCGTGAACACGTAGACTTCGTCCTCATAGAGGTCGAGCTTGAACTGATCCATCAGCTGCAGGTTGTCGTTGTTCTCCAGAGCCGCACGGATGTTGGCCAGCCATTCGTCGATGCCTCCCTCGCTCTTTATGCCCTTATAGCGCCAGTGGGCAGCAAGGCCATGCTCGGCAATCTCGTCCATGCGCTCCGTGCGGATTTGCACTTCCACCCACTTGTTTTCCGGGCCCAGTACCGTGATGTGCAAGCTCTCGTAACCGTTCGACTTCGGAACGCTCAGCCAGTCGCGCAACCGCTTGGGGTTGGGCTGATACATATCGGTGATGATGGAGTACACCTGCCAGCACTGCATCTTTTCCTTCTCAGGCGGGGCGTCGAGGATGATGCGGATGGCAAAGAGGTCATAGATGCCTTCGAAGCCGCATTTCTGTTTCTTCATCTTTTGGTAGATGCTGTGGATGCTCTTCGTACGGCCTTTGATATGAAATTTGAATCCTGCGTCCTCCAGCTTCTTCTTCACGGGCCCTATGAATCTGTCGATATAGGCATCGCGCGCCGCCTTAGTGGCATTGAGCTTATCCTTGATCATGTAGTAGGCGTCGTGTTCCAGATATTTCAGCGAGAGATCCTCCAGTTCACTCTTCAAGCGATAGAGTCCCAGTTTGTGAGCCAGGGGCGCATAGAGGTAGCTGGCTTCCTCAGCCACGCGGTGGCGGGCTTCAAGCGCATCGGTATCTCGTATCTGACGCATCACGTTTACGCGGTCGGCAATCATGATGAGGATGACCCTCATGTCTTCGGCGAAGCTCACGAGCAGATTGCGGAAGTTCTCGCTCTCAATGACGGGGCTCTTGCGGTAGAGTTGCTCTATGCGCACCAGTCCTCTGATGATAGCGGCGACACTCTTTCCAAACTTGCTTTCCACTTCTTCTATGGAGTAGGCATTGTCGCCCACGGCTTCATAAAGCATGATGGCAATCACGCCGTCGCGCTTGAGTCCAATCTCCTCAATGGCTATTTTTGCAGTTTGAAGGGCATGCAGGATAGGGTTCAGACCGAACACGTCACGATGAATGCGCCCCAAATTGGCAGCTTCAGTGAGGTGTTGGCGCAGTTTTCTGAGGTCATCGGGGTGTAGAAAATCTTCCATCGAACCACGCAGGTCCATGAGCAGTTCTATCGTCTGAGCGCTCTCTTCTGGGGTAAATTGAAACTTTTCTTCCATGTCTATCTGCTGATTCTCAATAAAACTGATTGTGTTGACTCATTAGCCAGAAGGCTTGGCGCTGTCGTTGCGGCGACCCGTCTTCCAGCTTGCAAGTGCAAAGTTACATTTAAAAAGTGTTACTGCCAACAAAATGATTCATAATTCATGATTTTACGACTCATTATTCCTGTTTGGCATTCTTTATACTTCCATTGTTACGATTTTTTCTCCCAAGGGGTTTCTTATCAACAATCATAGTTCTGTTATTGTTAAAACTGTGATGTTGTATTTCGTCTTCAGTTTCTGCCAGTACGAAGTGAAGTTCTTTTGCTTGGTAATTCTGAAATATTGAAGGAAAGAGACCTTGATTCGCAAAAATTGATTATCTTTGTTGCGGCTAATATTGGTTGAGGTCTGAAAAAGGCGAGAAAAATAACATTCATACTGCTGTTTCTGATGTGCCTGTCTATGGACGGATGGGCCTCTTCGGCAGGTAAATACGAATACCAACTCTATCTTAAGTGGAGGGGGCTGAGTTCTGAGCGTCTGTCGGATATGGGCGGAAACTATGCCAAGGAAGCCCACCGCGACCCCAGCAAGGCTTTGGTATGCTATACCATCGTGATGAACCGCTATGAGGAGCACATGAATGACTCCGCCAAGAAACTCTGTGGCCAAGCCTACAACAAGGCTGGCTATCTCTACTTCTACGACTTCATGGATTTTGCCAAGGCCTATAGTTGCTTCATAAAGGCCGCACGGATTAGTGAGGAGGTCGACGACTACGTCAACTTGAGCAATGCTTGCCAGTGCTTGGCCAATGTCTACATTACTTGTGCCGAGCAAGACGGCGACGACGTACTGCTCTCAACTGCTCTCGACTACTACCGCAAGTCCTTCCGTATTGCCGCCGCCCACAAGTTCTATTCTGCCCTCACCAGCAACCTAGTCAACATGACCGCAATCGCCTTCTCGCTCAACCGTCCCGACCTTATCAGCAAGGAGATTCAGACCTTCAACTCCATTCACTTTCCTTCCGACATTCCCTTGCTGGAGTATGTACGCTGGGGATGCCGTGCCCTGGAGGCCCTTCAGAAGCATCAGTCAGATAAAGCCCAGGAGTGTCTCGACCGCCAGACGATGGAGGCCCAGACCGCATCGGCCAACTCACGCGAACGCCTCTATTGCTCAGCGCTGACCAACAAGGCTATCCTCTACGACCATCTCGGCCTCCAAAGAGAAGCGCTCGTCACGATGAAGGAGGTAGAGGCACGGGCTCGGAAGAGTGGAGCAAGGGATCTACTCGTCAACACCTATCAATACTTATACGAGTTCACGGTTAAAATCAATCCCAAGCAGGCCGCAGTCTATCGCTTCCGCTTTCTCGAACTGGGCGACTCCTTGCGCTGCGCCAACCACTTGCAGGACATCACGCGCCTCCACTTCCTCAACGAAATTCAGAAGATCGACACCGAGATGCAGGACATCAAGGAGAAACGCCAATACGAGCGGGTCTTCACCGCAGCCGTGTGCCTGGGACTCATCATGGTTGTCGTCTTCCTGATTTTTCTATATAGGAAGAATGCTGAGCTCAACTGTAGCAACCGCGAACTCTACCAGAAGAACGTCGACCTGCTCAATCAGGAGAAGCGCGAGAGCGACCGTGTGAAGTATCTCAACAGTACGCTAAAGGATAAGGACAAGGAAGACTTGTTGGCAGCCATTCAGAAGGTCTTCGACAATCCAGAAGAGTTCTGTTCCGACTCGTTCGGACTAGAGCGTTTGGCTGAACTGGTGAACTCCAAGTCGAAATACGTCTCGCAGGTTATCAACGAGGCCTACGGTCAGTCGTTCACCAACGTGCTGACCAACTGCCGGGTGAAGGAAGCCTGCAAGCGGCTCAACGACCCCGACCACTTCGGCAACTACACCATAGAGGCTATTGCTAACAGTGTAGGCTTCAAATCGCGCGCCAATTTCGCCACCAACTTCAAGCGCTTCACCGGACTTACGCCATCGGCCTATCAGCGCATTGCACGCGAGAATAGGCACTGATTTTGCACTTCTTCTTGCAAAAGAACATTTCAAAACCTCAGAAATCATCGGCTATAATCGTAAAATGATATATTTGCAGACAGTTTTAGTTCGCAAATATTCTCCAATATCATTCTTCCGTGTTTAAATGTCTTACTTGATATCCATGGATTTCTACGTTCTGTTAGTTTACAAACGATCATTTCTTGTCGGGCGGCACGTGTCACCCTTATGGTTGCCACGTGCCGCCCTTATGGCTGCCACGTGCCGCCCTTACGGTTGCCACGTGCCGCCCATTATAATATTAGCGATATTACAGTATCGCCGATTGTAGGAGCGCCGTCATTCCTGACGGCGTCGATTGAAAACTGATAGAGCGTCTATCAAGGATTCATAGAGCGTTGTTGTTGCGCCCCATGTTCCCCCATTCACCCCCATCCACCCCATAAAATCCCCATTCACCCCACTCACCCCAAGAAATCCCCATTCACCCCATAAAATCCCCATCCATCCCAAGAATCCTATCTTCCTTAAATATAATAATGTCTCCCGCCTAACAAAATTGACATAAATCAACAGAACGCGAAAAA
>ONYS01000220.1 GCA_900322095.1 uncultured Prevotella sp. | reverse complement strand
CGACCCGGAGGCACACGAAAAGACCGTGCAGCTGAATGAGCAGTACGGGCCGCTCATGGTCGGCACATGGCACTACGAGAACATCAGCGACACGCAGCGTTACTTCGAGTGCCTCACCTTCCAGGCCAACGGCACACTGACGGGAATGCGCAAGTGGCAAACCCGCAAGCCCGTCACCATCGATGGCGAGCAACGCTACACCGACTGGGAGGACGTGGAACTGAGCGGCACGTTCACGGGGACGTGGCAGCTGAGATACTGGAGTCCCGAGGGCAACAGCGGCGAGAAGCGCAACTGCCTGCAACTGACCGCCACATACGACGATGCTGGGCGCGACTACATGGCCTACTCCTGCGCCCTCACCTTCGCCTACGCCGACGCCACCACCCTCCGCATCCAAGGCTATTACGTCAAAGCCCCCGACGGCTGGATCAACTACCAGCGCGGCCCGTCCGAACCAAGTTTCTAATCATAACAAACAAAGAACATGAACAAGCAAACCATCATCACCATCTTGTTTGCCCTCGTCGCAATGACGGGGCAGGGACAGACAGCCAATGATTATTGGATAGCAGCGGATAAAGCACTGGCGGCTGGTAATACTGATAGCACATTTTACTATCTCAATCTATTTAGGGAGCACTTCGGCAGACAATACGCTGCTGCTTATACAACGTTCCTAACAGATGAAGACTACCGAATCCTTCACAATGATGCACGATGGACGGCCTTCATGGACTCAATGCGTACTTACAAACATGAGGCAGAGGACAAGCAGGAGATTGCCTATCCAAGGAAAACGGTTGTGGAAGATTTCAACGCCCCAATCGTAAACCGATACGATATCCACCTGGATATTGACGTGGAGAAGAAAACGCTGGACGTGACAGCGACAGCCCAGATTGATTTCAAAGGCAGGGAGAGTATGGACTTCACGCTTTGGAGATATTCCGTAATCAACCATATCCGCTGTAAGAAAAAAGATTTGGCTTACACCTTCGACACTACAGCTAAATCTCCCAACCAATACATCCGTCAGGGTGCACCTCTGCGTCTCTCTGCACCCAAAAGCAAGGGTAAATGCGAGATTTCTCTCGAATACACCTGCAATTTCGATAGCCTTGACTCATGGATGAGTTCTATGGAAAAAGACTGGGTGCAACTGGGCTACTATATGGCATGGTTCCCCATTAATAGCGATAGCCGAGACTTCACGGCCAACGTATCCGTTTCCATCAACGACAATTATACGGTCAGTGGCTCTGGCATTGTGGAGCGACTCGGCAATGAATGGAAGATGTTGCAGCCGTGGGGTAGCTTTGACCTTCAGATTGTGGCCTCTCCAAATCTCAAATCGAAGAAGATGACCAGTAATGGGCGCACCTTTGAGGTGGTCTATACCAACTTCGCCGATGCTGATGCCGACTCTGCTCTTGTCGCCTGCGATAAGGCCTTGCGATTCTACACGAAACTGTTCAAGACTAATCCAAGCAACAATTACATTAAATTCCTCGTTGTGCCAAGTCGCGGCGGTGGCATCAGCCGAAAGAATTTCATAGCCTATGCAGCGAGACACTTCAACGAGAATTTCAAGACCGCCATAGGTCACGAAATGGGGCATTTCTGGTGGGACAAGGCACCGACATTCTGTTGGGAGGACTGGCTCAACGAGGGCTTTGCTGAATTCAGTATGTTGTGGTACATCAAGTGTCATTTCAGCGAACACATCTTTGACTGCTACCTGGAAGCCTGTCGTGAGAATGCCCGCCATGCATGTCCCATTTATGAGGTTGACCGTGATGCCCCCGAAGCCTACGATGCATTATATAATAAAGGTGCTCTGCTGCTATATGACCTTTCACAGAAAGTAGGCGTAGAAAAGTTCTTTGGCTTCATACAAGGTGTGGCCGAACATGAAATATCCTCTACTGGACAACTACTCAAATACGCCGAGGACACATTAGGGCATGACGTAAAAGAATGGATAGAAGACAGAATCAAATCATAACTAAAAAATGAAAACGATGAAACTCTGGAGAATCGCATTAATGATGCTTGCTGCTTTCTACCTTGCCTCTTGCAGCAGCGATGATGAAGATTTCGATGCCAACAACCTTGTCGGGACTTGGCAGAAGGTCTATGATAAAGGTGTTGTCAGTGAGGGCAATGTAGAATACACCTTTTC
>ONYS01000116.1 GCA_900322095.1 uncultured Prevotella sp. | reverse complement strand
CGTACATTTGTAAACATAATATCACTATGTGTTAAATAATATGAAACATTGAAAGATTTTCGGTAAAATCCTTGTCAGAAAACATAGGAAGCGTTCGTTAGTGACAACTGTCACGCTCAATCGTGACAAATGTCACGAGACATTAATTATCCGATGTAGTATATAGCTTAACGATTTTCATTCCAATTCCAAGAAGATATTCAGGAATCTGTTTTGCGCACTACGTGCTGGTGTGCCGCCTTCGGGGCACTGAGTCCAGGAAGGAGGGAGAACTTTATCCCCAGTCTGCGCTCCTACCGTCGCTTGACTGGGGTTACTGAGAGTCAGCCCTGTCAGGGCTGGTTGATTAGTTCAAATCTCCCATTGAAGTTATAGGAGCGGCGGCATTCCTGCAGCCGAAGGATTCACTTGTGATGAGCAAGCGAACCTTCTTTCTTGGCCGTCAGGAATGACGGCCCTCCTACCATTCGGTCCTTACTTCAATCTTGGCCGTCAGGAATGACGGCCCTCCTACGGACTTTCTACGTAAACAGTCCGGTATTTCTCCCCTCACTCTCTTTGTAAGGTGGCTCTCCTTGTTCGTATAAGGGTAAGCCACAGAGAATATACGCCCTGCCGGGAAAGTTTAAAACGTTTTGTTTCTCCATTTATGATTTTTTCCGTAAGTTTGCAGATATTTTGATTGAATCTTCATGTTTTATCAACTAATCCAACGAAAACGAGACGAATGGTTAAGCCGTGCAGACTGTCCTGTACGGTCGGCGATTGACTATATAGAAAGCCGTGGCATGCTGAGAGACGCACAAATAGATGCCATCAAGACCTATCTCTTTCTGAAAATTGCCTGCAACAACAAACCCTTGTGGCAACTATTCTCAAAGGGCGACTTCCTTACAATCGACCTCAGCAACGTAAGTCTCACCGTTAGGGCGCGGGAAGTGCTGGAGACGAATACCGCGGCAGCAACGCTCTATGAGTATGCTTGCCAGAAAGACGCAGATGATAACATAGTGGCTCCATCACTGAAGAAAGAGATTGAGGAGCACCCCGACGACATTGATTATGAGCAAGTGTTCCGCGACATTTTCTATGGTGTGCGGTATCCGGATTATATATTTAGTCTGCCTATGGGAGCTGGCAAGACTTTTCTCATGGCTGCTTTTATCTATCTTGATTTATACTTCTCACTGAATGAGCAAGATAACCCGGTCTTTGCCCAAAACTTCATGTTGCTGGCCCCCTCTGGATTGAAATCCTCCATCTTGCCGAGCATCAAGAAGATTCAGGATTTCGACCCCACATGGGTGTTGCCCGAACCAGCGGCATCAAAAATCAAGAGAGAGATTCAGTTCGAAGTGCTGGATGAGCAAAAGGCTGCCAAGAAAAGCAATCTCGTCAAGAATCCAAACGCACAGAAGATTAACAACCATCTAGGACAGAAAGACTTGCGAGGCCTGGTAGCCGTTACCAATGCGGAGAAGGTGATTTTGGACAAGATTGACAAGGACCGTGGCAGTGACCCCTCTTTCTACACCGAGGAAGAATGGGACGAGGTGAAAGTCTCTAACGAGCTCCGCAGCATCATCGGTAAAATTCCTCACCTATCCATTTTCATCGACGAGGTGCATCATGCCACCGACAGCGACATCAAGCTCCGCCAAGTGGTGAACAAATGGACTGAGAACGCAACGTTCAACTCCGTGCTGGGATTCTCCGGCACGCCCTATCTGTCCAGCGCAGACTCGGTGCTGGTGACATCCCGGCTGTCTCTGCAAAACAAGAATCTTGCCAACACGGTTTATTACTACCCATTGATTGACGGTGTAGGCAATTTTCTGAAGTCGCCCGTCATCAAGGTCTCTAATGGTGACAGGGATGACATCGTGCGTAAGGGTGTCACCGAGTTTCTTGACCGCTATGGCGACAAGGTCTATGCCAACGGAACCTGCGCCAAGTTGGCCATCTATTGTGGAAAGATAGAAAATCTCGAGACCAACATCTATCCTCTTGTCGCCAGTATTGTCAGCGGGCGGGGAATGAATCCCACATCGGTCATTCTGAAATATCACGATGGCAATAAGCAGTTTCCTGCCCCCGAAGGCGCAGAGACGGCCTTCAAGTCATTGGATACGAAGTTGTCTACAATCAAAATCGTCTTGCTGGTTCAGATTGGCAAGGAGGGTTGGGACTGCAAGAGTCTTACGGGCGTTATCCTGCCACAGAAAGGGGCCTGCCCCAAGAACATGGTGCTGCAGACCAGTTGCCGATGTCTTCGCCAGGTGGTGAGGCATCAGCAGGAATCGGCGCTCATCTGGCTGAACGAGGAAAATGGGAAAACACTCAACAATGAGCTGAAGAAGCAACAGCATACATCCATTGATGAAATCAATAAGGGCGGAGGCAGCAAAGTCTTCGAGTTGAAGCAGTTCTCGCGCATGGAGAAGCTCCGAGTGCCGCCCATCGACTTCATACAGTTGAAAGTGACCTATCAGACCTTAGTTCTGGACAAAGCGTTGGGCACGGAGGCCGAACTGAAGAAAGCAGGTCTGGTCTCCTCCTCCAAGTCGATGCTTGTCGAAGAAGAAAATCTGAAGGGCGAGCTCAAACATAAAACCGTGCTGACGGTAGACGACGAAGAGAGCAACTTGCCCGTCACCTTCCATTCATGGCTTCACGTCATCTCGAAAGAGAGCTTCGGCACGTGGACCCGACAAACGGCCGCTCCTTACCTCTCCTTGCTGCGCGACATCTTCAACCGTATCACCTACACAAAGGATAACCAGACTTTTCTTGACGGCAAGTTAGACCACAAAGCGATTCGCGCCCGCATCAGAAAGGCTTTCACGCCCAAGCGTACTATCAAAGTGAAGGAAGAGAACATCCCGCAGAAGGCAGAAATACTGAATGTGGAGAAGTTGAAGCCCTCAGTCGAAACAAACCGGCCCAAAGAATATTATCCCTCACAGAAGGAAGTCTTGCAGATTGTGGCCGACGACAAAGACGGAATGCGGCTCAAGCCCGACATCGCTACGACCATCAATACGCTGAAGACGCTGCCCGGCACAGATGACACCATCAAGACGCTGACAGACAACCCCAACAACTATGAGCGGGCTGGAAAGGAAATCAACGACCACACCTACCACTATCTGCCCTATCATTTCGACAGCGACCTAGAGATAGACTATTTCTCACAGTCGTTGCTATCCATCATCAACGGACAGAAGCTGGAAGCCTACTTCAACGGCGATGATACGCTCACGGAGTTTAAAATCAGATGCTATAAGCAGGTGGGCAAGGCATGGCACTATATCGGAAGGTACGTGCCCGACTTCCTGATATTGCGCAGAGGCGACGACGGGCAAATCCGCCAAGTGCTCATCATAGAGACCAAAGGCGAGGGTTACAGCGCTAAGTTTGCCGACCGAAAGACCTTCATGAACAAGTTCGTCGCTCTCAACAACGAGTATTACGGTTATCCCCGCTTCGACTTCCTCTATATTGAGGACACCCTCTCCAAGGAGCAGCAAGACAAGCTCACCATAGAAAAGATACAACAATTCTTCAATTAAACAAGAACCATCATGGCAGTAAAATACATTCCCTATTATCCCAACACCCTCGAAGGTCAGGCCCTTCTCGACAATTTCGTGCGCACGCAGCGCATCCTGCGCTATCGCGACAACGACAAGGTGGTGAAGCGCGTCCTGCGCGGCATGCCGCTCTATGAGATGGAGAAGAAGGAAAGCGTAGGCGATAATTTAGGTCACAACATGGTCATTCGTGGAGAGTGCCTCTCAGCCTGTGCTTACCTGAAGGACCAGGATATCAAAGTAGACTTGGTATATATCGACCCGCCCTTCGCTAGCGGTGCCGATTATGCCAAGAAAGTATATGTGCGCCGCAACCCAAAGGTGGCCGAAGCCATCAAGCAGACGGAAACGGAAGTTGACAGCGACGAGCTGCGCAACTTTGAAGAGAAGATGTATGGCGACATCTGGGACAAGGAGCGCTACCTCAACTGGATGTACGAGAACCTGATGGCCATAAAGAGCGTCATGAGCGATACGGCGAGCATCTATGTGCATTTGGATTGGCATATTGTTCATTATGTAAAAGTATTAATGGATGAAATCTTTGGAGAAAGTTGTTTCTTAAATGATATCATTTGGAAGAGACAGACATCTAGTGGTTTTAAAGGGAAGAACTCCCCTGGTAAAAACCATGATAATATATTGTATTACTCAAAGAGTGAAAACTTTACTTATAATACCATATATTTACCATATTCGGAAGATTATGTTAAGCAAAGATTTTCTCATAAGGAAGTAGTTAATGGGAAAGAAAGATACTTCAAAGATGCTTTCCTAGGAACAGCTACAACTCAAGAGACAATAGAGAAGTTAAAAGCAGAAGGACGGATATACTACACAAATACTGGGGCTATGAGATTAAAAGTCTACATAGACGATGCACCTGGTATTCCTTTGGACGATGTTTGGACAGACATTAATGCAGTAAATTCACAAGCAGAAGAACTAGTCGAATACGCCACCCAAAAGCCAGAAGCTCTCTTGGAGCGCATCATCAAGGCCTCTAGCGACAAGAACATGCTCGTTGCTGACTTTTTTGGTGGCAGTGGCGTAACGGCTACCGTGGCCAGTAAGCTGGGCCGCAGGTTCATTCATTGCGACGTAGGCGTAAACAGCATCGAGACAACCCGCGACCGATTGGTTAAGGCCAAGGCACAGTTCGATGTGCTGGAAATCAAAGATGGCGTATCGCTCTATCGCAATCCCGTACAGACGATGGACAAGTTGAAAAGCCTCATCCCAGGTCTCCAAGATGATGACCAGCTGGATAGGTCTTGGGCAGGAAGCATCACAGACTCACACAACGGCCGGATGCCCGTCTATGTGCCTAATCTGATGGACAGCAGCACACGACTGCTGGACACGGCACAGATGAACCGCATCATCCGTGAGGCTATGCCCGACTTGCCCGATGAGACAAAAAAGGTCGTCGTCTATTATATCGACATTGCTGACCGAGAGGAAATCGCCCAGTTCATTCATGAGCAGAACGATACTGGCATAGAGATAGAACTGCGCGATTTAAAAAACGTGCTCGACAACGTAGTGTTGGAAGATACTTGCGATTATACTCTGGCATACGTTCAGCCCCAAGGACAGATGTTCAAAGTTTGGCAGGTCACCATCAACAGCTTCTGTAGCGACCGGGTGCTGAACAAGATTAAAGAATACAACCTAAAGAGTCAGGAACAGGCCACTAAGTCTTCAAAATCTTTCAAGGCCATTTCCATCAGCGATGAGGGTCTTGAGACCATCGAATGGCTGAGCCTCGACTGTACGTCGGATGACCCCAAGGCACCTTGGCACAGCGACACGGAAATCCTTATCGATAAGTTGGGCTATGTACGGCAGAATGGTGTCGACACCCAGCACTTCTGGGATGGGACAATCAGCAGCGAGGAAAAGCCCTTACGGATGAAAATCCGCAATATCTGTGGCGATGAGACTATCTTCACAATTCAGCAATAGCAAAGATTTTTTAAAGAACGGTCAAAAGGCTATTGGGTTCATCGAATATTCTTTTGGACTAATCCCCCAGCCCCTTACTCCGAAGAGAGGGGCTGAGGGTAGGTTTCATATTCGTTATTATTTTTTCGCGGAGCGTTATTCTAATTCATAATTCACAATTAGGCCGCATGGAGTTATTCGTTATTATTCGATATTCCGCGAAGCGGGCGTTAGATAACAATTGATGTTCTTGGAATGATAAGCCACTAAAAAAATCCGGTTATCCGTTATTATGCCTACTCGCATTTACAAAATCCGCAAAACGCTCAGCGATTAATGCCTGCGTGGCCGGCGTTTTGTGCTTGCTTGCCATAGGTTTTCTGCGGTTTGAACGGACAATTACCGGCAGACATGGCGGAATGTAGAGATTTATTGCTATCTTTGTAGCATTAAATCATTTATATGGCTAAGAATAAATCTAAGCGTGCTGCTGGACAGCAATTTATGTCTCCCGACAAATATCTGAAGAATCGGGCCAGAACCTTGAAGATTGGCAAGTGTTACTACACCAAGTCATTATTTGATGCCGGTGAGGGACATGTAATCGTTTCGCGTCTGCATACAGGCGGCAAAATCAGTTATGCCAACTATCTAGTGGATATGTTGTGTCTCGGGGTCAAGGACTCTTTCTACAGACTCAGACTTGAACCCGATGAATGGGAGGAAACGATAGAGTATCTCAACGACAGAATCGGTTTGACAGAATGTAGCTACGAAGATGCCCACAACATCGTTTGGGGAGCAGTGGACTTTGCCGAAGAGGGCGGCATTAAGCCCCACGAGAGTTTCGGTTTGACGCAGTACATGCTCGAGGAAGATACAGAAGACATTCCGCTGAAAGATTTCGACTTTGGCTCAGGCGGCCAGCATCTTCTCATCGTGAAAAACCAGAATGAGGCTAAGCATTATCTTCCAAGGCTGAAAGCGGCACTCGGCAATGACTTCCGATACATGGTACAAGAAAAGAGCTTTTATAATTACGACCCGGCATATGTACGTGCGCCCTCCTTCGGCGAACAAACAGAATACACTTATGAGCCGCCCAAGGAGTATATCGCCAAGCCTACCCTCCACAACCCTTGGTTGGTTGAGGAACTGAGCAAGCCTGAAAACGCCATCTACTTGCCTGACAGTCTCACTGACCGCATTCTGGCCTTGCCGAGCGAAGACTTGCGGGAAGACCTGGAGCAGATTATCCTCTACTATATGGGATACACTCAGGACGGAAACATTCCTGACGACTACGAAACCGACGAAAACTTCAATGGCATGCTGGCTACGGCTGTCACACTGCTTGGAGAGGTCGGCAATGAGAGCTCAAGCCTGGACGTTGTGCTGGAGGTACTCAGACAATCTGACTACTTCTTCCATTATCATTTTGGTGATGCAGCCCGAGACATACTGGTACCGACGCTATATAAGCTCGGTCACAACCAACTGGACAAATTCTTTGATTTCATGAAAGAGGCGGGACTCACCGTAAGCGCGAAGTATTGGATTTCAGAAACTATCAGCCAAATAATCTGGCTCGCACCGGAGCGCAGAGACGAGGTGAAGGATTGGTTTACGAAAGTGATTCAGTTCATGACCGAGAAATTGCCTGAAGTTAGATACTTTGATAGCGACGCTGCCGGCTTGATCACATGTGGAGCAATCAATACTAAAATCACGGAACTCCTGCCGTACATCAAGAAAATGTATGAGACGGGTTGCGTGAATCCTTCCATTGCCGGCACATATCAGGAGGTGGAAGAAGCTTTCACTCGCGAGAAAAGACATTTGCACGATTGCGAACTGGACATTCACAAGCAGTTCAGAGATTTGAAACAAGCATTTGGGCATAATGAAAAGGAATAATCGCGCATTAATTCTTTCATACTTCGGATGTAAAATGATGTGACATCGTCTTCCAGGCAAATACTCATCTAAGAAACTTGAATTATACTATTAGTCGTTATAACAGAAAGAGGGTGCACCAGAAGTCTGGCGCACCCTCTTCAATTTCAATCTTATGGAATTTGAATCAGCGACTGTGTCTTATTGCTGAACTTGGTCCACAATCCTGCCATCAAACAGATTGATGATGCGGTGGGCCTGCTCGGCGTCGTGCGGGTTGTGGGTCACCATGACGATGGTGGTGCCGTCCTGGTTGAGTTCGGTGAGCAGTCGCATCACCTCTGCGCCATTCTTTGAGTCGAGGTTACCCGTAGGCTCATCGGCGAGGATGAGCTTCGGACCGAAGACCACGGCGCGGGCAATGGCCACACGCTGCTGCTGTCCGCCGGAGAGCTGATGGGGGAAGTGCTTGGCGCGGTGGCTGATGACCATGCGCTTCATCACCTCCTGCACCTTCTGCTTGCGCTCAGCCTTCGGCATGTCGAGATAGGTGAGCGGCAGTTCAATGTTCTCTTCGACGTTGAGCTCATCTATGAGGTTGAAACTCTGGAACACGAAGCCTATCTGGCCCTTGCGGATGGCGGTGCGCTCCTTCTCCTTCAGTTGCGACACCTCCTTGTCGGCGAGCCAGTACTGGCCCTCCGTGGGGTTGTCGAGCAGACCGAGAATGTTGAGCAGCGTGGATTTGCCGCAGCCCGACGGGCCCATGATGGCGACGAACTCGCCGTCCTTTACTTCAAACGATACCTTGTCGAGCGCGATGGTCTCGACTTCTTCCGTGCGGAAGGTCTTGCTTAAATCTTGTACTTTTATCATTGCTTTGCGATTTTTTTTTTGGGGGGGTGATGGGGTGAATGGGGAAGTATGGGGTGGATGGGGATTATGGGGGAGATGAAAGACTACTCGTCCTTGAGATAGAGGACGGGATTGCTGTTGATGACCTTGCGGGCAGCAAGCAACAGGATGGCGACGACGGCTATCAGGATGCCCAAGCCGACAGCAAGGAACAGCAGCGGGTTGAGCGTGATGCGGTCGGCAAAGAGCTGCAGCCATTGTCCGGCGATGACCCAGGACAGGACGAGGCCGAGAAGGACGGCGGGCACCGAAAGCCGCAGCACGTCGGCGACGAGCATACGGCCGATGTCGCGGCCCGTGGCACCGTTGACTTTGCGGATGGCTATCTCCTTACGGCGACGGTTCACCTCGTCGGTGGTGTAGCCGATGAGACCCATCAGGGCGATGATGAGCGCCGTGATACCGGTGACGAGCGTGCCCTCACGGAAGCCATTGGTGCTGCGATACTGGTCGACGACGAGGTCGGAGTAAGGTATTACTTTCACGTCGCGGTCGGGCAACAGCTGTTTCAACTGCTGACGGGCCCGGTCGAGGTTATCGGCCGTGAGGTCGGTGAACTTCGCAAGGATATATCGGGGGTCGTTGTTGTCGTGGAAGACCACGCTGGGGCGGAGCTCACGTTCGAGCGAAGAGCCGAGGCTGACGTCCTGATACACGCCGCAGATGGTGGAGAAAGGATGCAGGCTGTCGGTGTGCTCGGATATGCAGATGTGCTGCCCGACGACGCTG
>ONYS01000098.1 GCA_900322095.1 uncultured Prevotella sp. | reverse complement strand
AATCTGACCTCCCCACGGGTGGTAACATCCAGTTCTCGGTGGACAATGGTACCGTGAGCTTTGCTGATGGCATCTACTATCCCGATGACAGCAAGACGGTGATCCCCTACTTCCTCTACTACGACGCAGCCAACTACCCCGATTATTGCAACGTCAGTGTTGAGGGAAGTGTGGTGACGGTCAACCTCCTTGCGGGTGAGACTTCCAACATGACCCCCGCCTACACGGGTTCCATCGTCTTCGACTGGACTGAGGGATGTCCTTGGCAGAATTAAACCTCTCTCCAAATTAATAATGAAAAGCTTCTGCCTCCGATAGTGGGGCTGGAAGCTTTTTTTAATTCATAATTCATAATTCATAATTCATAATTTTTTCCCATGCGGAGCGGGGTAATTCGTAATTCATATTTTGGCTGGCGCGGTGTGAGCTATTCATCATTCGTAATTGGCTGGCGCGGCGGAAGCTATTCATCATTCTTCCATGCAAGGCGATGTCAATAAGACAAATTTATGCGTGGCGGTCAAATGTCCTGGTTTTTCTTTTGTCGTATGAAAAATAATGCTATTTTTGCAAAAGACTAAACCTCACGCCTATGACCTCCGACTTTCTAAACCAACATGGCGACTACCACACGCTGAAAGCCTTCCAAAAGGCTGAGTGCATCTACGATATCACCTATTATTTCGCTCATAAGTTTCTCACGACCGGCGACCGGACGATAGACCAGATGATTCAGGCGGCGCGGTCGGGAAAGCAAAACCTTGCCGAGGGATATGTTGACGGAGTGACCTCCACGGAGATGATGATTAAACTCATCAATGTCAACCGCGCCTGCTTGCAGGAATTGCTTCTCGACTATGAGGACTATCTGCGCGTGCGCAACCTGCAACAATGGTCGTTCGACGATCCGCGGTGCCGCCAGACGCGTGCCTTCTGCCGCACGCATCTCGACTCTGCCGTCTATCGCGAGCAGATCCGCCTCCGCAGCGACGAGACTATCGCCAACATCGCCATCACCCTCATCCATCAGGAGGACGTCCTCCTCAAGGGCTTCATCGAGTGGATCAAGCAGCGCTTCCTGCAAAACGGCGGCATCAAAGAACAGATGTACCGGGCAAGGACGCAATATCGAGGATATGGGGCCCATGGGGCCCCATCAACCCCATCCAACCCATCACCCCCAAGCTCACCATCCTCCGCAAGCTCCCCGCAGCCCCCCAAACCCCGTCGCTAAAATGAATCTATCTTAATTCTTTCGCTGCAATTTTGCGGTTTGCTTGAAAGTCAGTACCTTTGCAGTAGATTATATCAATTCTTAATAACAATGGCAAAGAAAGCATTATTGATGATTCTCGATGGTTGGGGAATCGGTAAGCATGGTAAGGGAGATGTGATTTATAATACCCCGACACCGTATCTGGACTACCTCAACGCCACTTGCGCTCACTCGCAGCTGCAGGCTTCGGGTGAGAACGTTGGTCTGCCCGATGGACAGATGGGTAACTCTGAGGTGGGTCACCTCAATATCGGCGCCGGACGTGTGGTCTATCAGGACCTGGTGAAAATCAACCGCGCCTGCAAGGACGGCTCCATCATGAAGAATCCCGAGATTGTCGATGCCTTCTCCTACGCCAAGGAGAGCGGCAAGAAACTGCATATCATGGGCCTCACCTCTACGGGTGGCGTTCACTCTCATCTGGACCATCTCTTCAAGCTCCTCGAAATCTCTAAGGAGTATGGACTGAAGAATACTTACGTGCACTGCTTCATGGACGGCCGCGACTGCGACCCGAAGAGCGGCAAGGGCTTCATCGCCGACACACTGAAGAAGTGCGAGGAGACCGATGCTCACATCGCCAGCATCGTGGGCCGCTTCTACGCTATGGACCGCGACAAGCGCTGGAACCGCGTGAAGGAAGCTTATGACCTGCTCGTTGAGGGCAAGGGAAATCAGGCCACCGACCTGCTCAAGGCCATGGACGACAGCTATGCTGAGGGTGTGACCGATGAGTTCATCAAGCCTATCAACAACAGCGCTGTCGACGGTACCATCGGTGAGGACGATGTCGTAATCTTCATCAACTTCCGCAACGACCGTGCCAAGGAGCTTACCTCTGTGCTCACACAGGAGGATATGCCCGACGAGGGAATGCACACCATCAAGGGCCTGCACTACTACTGCATGACTCCCTACGACGCCAACTTCAAGGGTCTGCACATTCTCTTCCCCAAGGAGAACGTAGATGATACACTGGCCGAATACCTTTCAAAGCAGGGTCTGCGTCAGCTCCACACCGCTGAGACTGAGAAGTATGCTCACGTGACCTTCTTCCTCAATGGCGGACGCGAGGCTCCATTCCCTGGTGAGGACCGCATCCTGGTTCACTCTCCCCACGTGGCTACCTACGACCTCAAGCCTGAGATGAGCGCTTACGAGGTGAAGGATAAACTCGTTGGTGCCATCAACACTCAGCAGTATGACTTCATCGTGGTGAACTTCGCCAATGGTGATATGGTGGGCCACACGGGTGTATACAACGCTATCGCCAAGGCTGTTTGGGCTGTTGACCACTGCGTGCACGACGTTATTGAGGCTGCAAAGGCCAATGGCTATGAGGCTATCATAATCGCCGACCACGGCAATGCCGACAACGCCATCAACCCCGACGGAACGCCCAACACTGCTCACTCGCTCAACCCTGTTCCCTTCATCTATGTCACCGACAACAACTCGGCAACCGTGAAGGACGGTCGCCTGGCCGATGTCGCTCCCTCCATTCTCCACATCATGGGTCTGGAGCAGCCGAAGGATATGACCGGTGAGTGCCTGATCCAGGACAATAAGTAATACATCTTCCGACTATGTATACTCTTGGCCGTACTGGCTGCGCACAATCACTGCGCTGCCTGTGCGGCCAATTTTAATTCATAATTTACAATTCATATTTTTTTCATCACTCATATAGGCCGGTTGCAGGTGTCGGGAAGGATTCCGGAGACCGTGGTCAGCCTTTAACCAACGCAGGATATGGTATCGGTAAAAATAGAGCCGTCATGGGGTGAGGCGCTTGGCGGCGAGTTTGCAAAGCCCTATTTCGAACAGCTCACCACAGCTGTCAAGCAGGAGTACCGCCACAACGTGTGCTATCCGCCGGGACAGCTCATCTTTAATGCTTTCAATCTTTGTCCGTTCGACAAGGTCAGGGTAGTCATCATCGGTCAGGATCCCTATCACGAGGAGGGACAGGCCATGGGACTCAGCTTCTCCGTGCCTAAAGGCATTCAGATGCCGCCGTCGCTCATCAACATCTTCAAGGAGATTCACGACGACTTGGGCAAACCGATGCCTGCCGACGGCGACCTCTCACGCTGGGCCCGCCAGGGAGTGCTGCTGCTAAACGCTACGCTCACCGTTCGTGCCCATCAGGCCAACAGCCATCAGCCACTGGGCTGGACGGAGTTTACCGATGCCGCCATCCGTGCGCTAGATGCCGGTCGCAGTCATGTCGTCTACATGCTTTGGGGCGGCTATGCCCGCGGCAAGAAGTCGCTCATTGATCCCTCGCGCAACCTCATCCTTGAGAGCGCGCATCCCTCACCCCTGAGCGCCAATCGTGGAGGCTGGTTCGGACAGCATCAGTTCAGCCGTTGCAACACCTATCTGAAAGAGCACGGCGAAGAGGAAATTGATTGGTAACACAGAGATTCTTGATTATGGAACGTCATATTTTTCAAATCGGCAACGTACTGGTATCGCCCGACATTATCACCGAAGAATTCTGTTGCGACCTTGAGAAGTGCAAGGGACAGTGCTGCGTGGAAGGCGATGCGGGCGCTCCTGTGACGATGGATGAGATCATGGGCATAGAGGACTCGCTCGACGAGGTGTGGCCCGAACTCAGCGCGTCGGCGCAGGCTGTCATCGACAAGCAGGGCGTAGCCTATACGGACTCGGAGGGCGATCTCGTCACCAGCATTGTCGGCGGTCGTGACTGCGTTTTCACCTGCTACGAGAAGGGTTGTTGCCTCTGTGCCCTGGAACGTGCTTATCGGCAGGGACGCACGGGCTTTGTAAAACCCATCTCCTGTGCGCTCTATCCCATCCGGATGAAACGTTTTGGCGATGACTTGATAGGAATCAACTACCACCGCTGGGACGTCTGTATGGACGCTGTGAAGAAGGGCCGTGAGCTCCATCTGAAAATCTATCAGTTCCTGAAAGAACCGCTTATCAGAATGTTTGGTAAGGAATGGTACGACGAACTGTGCGAGTTCGCCAAGCAATCCGGATGGGAGGAGAGCAACTCATAATTGTCTGGCGCGGCGTATGCAAATAATGCACAATGCGATAGTCAAATCTTCCAAAAATGTTGAAGGAAAGTTTGTTAATATAAGATATTATTTCTAATTTTGCAATTAGAAATTTAAGTTTTATCATATATAACCATATGTTTGACGATTAAATTCGTCATGATCTTTGGTTGGTGAACCATTGAGACATTCATAACAAGTTAAATTAGAAATATGAATTTTTCTCTATTGTGAAATAGAGGGGATTGTAAAAAGCGTACTTGCGTGAGCAAGTGCGCTCTTTATTTTTGTCTTCTGTATTCGGTTGGCGTCATACCAACATGGAATTTAAAGTATTTTGCCATGAAACTCTGATTGTTGAAATGCAGTTCGTTGGTAATCTCCTTCACGCTGAGATTACTGTTTTTCAGCATCAGCCGCATTTCCTTCACCACATACATGTCGATCCATTCGTTAGGCGTGCACCCGCTCACTTCCTTCACCATTTCGAAAAGATATTTTGGCGAGATATTCATCTCCTTGCTGTACCAGCTCACGTGGCGTTCCTCGCGGAAATGGGTCGTGAGAAGCTGAATAAAGTTGAAGAAAATCGTCTCAGCGCGGGTGTGGCTCTGTGTGGGCTCTTGCTGCTTTTGAATGCGGAAGATGGCGTTGCCCAGGTCGTAGACCATCGTCGTGAAAAGCGACTGCACGACGGACGTGCGGAACATGTGGTCCTTTTCGCCTATTTTCTCTTTGATGCGCTCATGATAGTCCTTGAAGGTATCGGCCTCAGTGTCCAGCAGATGCGATACGGGATGCATGCGAGCGAACATGAAAATGGAAGCCAGTTCGTGGACATTGCGGATGATTTCGGTGAAGAACTCCTGACTGATGACCATTCCCACGCCCTTGAAATCCGGGCTGACGTGCATGTCGGTGATGATTTGTTCACGACTGATGATGCTGAAGTCGTTGGGACCGGTCACATAGTCCTTCGTGTCGCAGGTGTATGTCGCTGATCCGGCCACGCACAGCCATAGCAGGTGGCAATCGTCGAACTGCGTCTGTGGAGGCATTTGGTTTATGTGCAGGTCGTCGATGGTGGAAATCTGACCATTGATAGTCGTGCCAGCGTTCCATTGCTGTATGGTGTCAAGAGTGATGGTGGTAAGATTGGGAATCTTGCTCATTAATAAATTGCCTTTCTAATGTGACGGATGTTATCTTGTGTACAACAACGAGGGCTCAGCGTCCAGGGTGGTTAGGATTGTGACAGGACGCCTTACCTTTGCTTGTCGCTGCAAAGATAATGATTTTTCCTTGAAAACAAATTCTTCGCTGGGCAAAATTTTGACTGTTAAATATTTATGATAAGTTCGCGAGCCATTCATGGATTCTCGTGTGGATAAGAAACGCGGAATGTTCATGTAAACAAGAAAGCTTTATGGATTATTTTTTTTAACATGAATGCTCATGAATGTCTCATTTAGCAGAATGAAATTAATGAAACATTTGTGATTCATTTAAGGATATTCGTGTAAAAGAACCAGCAAGCGTCTATTCTGCAACACCGATGGCTTGAAAAAACTGGATCCACTCACGGTCGTACCGCTTATCGCCCCAGCATTGGATGTGATGGAATGTGCGGGGAATGAACTTGGTGAAAGCTTGCTCATCGAGCGTGCCGTTGCAGATATAAGTGAGTGGACCGAAGTGTAGGACGTCGCCACGGCGCGGGCCACGCAGCGTGACGCGAAAGAAGCCGTAGATGGCAGGACCGAACTCGTACCATGTGCAGTGGTTGTCCTGATCAAAATAGCTGTAGTCGGCGATGAAAGCGGGTTTGTAAGGCAGGTTGTAGTCGCTGATCATTTCCATATTCTCAGGTTTGGCACCCGTGTAGGCTGAGGCTCTCGTCCATAAGGCTTGGGCGATGGTGGTTGACTTCCAACCATCGGTGCAGGCAGTTGCATCCTGCAGTTCGCCGCCGTCGCCGAGCAACCTTCGCTGTGAGGGCATCGAGAGCCACGTGTCGTCCGTTTGAAGGGCGAGGGGAGAACCATCGCTGTACTTTCCCCAAACGTTGACCGACAGCTGGCGGCCCTGCGGCATCGTGTCGCGCGGGAAGTATTCCACAGCCACCACGTTAGTGTCCTCACGCAGATAGGGCGTGATGTCGTAGCGTCTTACGGTGACTGTGGTCTTTTGGCTGACCACCGGACTATAGCGGTCTACATTGCGCTCATTGACGTATACATCCACGTAGCCTGCCGATGCCACTTCCAGATAGGCATAGTCGGGAGTCTTCTGCTCGACCGTCATCTTGCGAAACAGCACCCCCTGACCGTTCTGGGCGGTCTCACTTTTTATCCAATGCATACCGAACTCCTGGGCCGTGGCGGCGAAGGAGTAGAGAGCTAGCAAAAGAAGGATTATGGCTTTGCGCATGGTGGATTACGTAATGGTGAAAATGCCTGGATGCCGCTGAGGCTTCCTAGAGGCGACAACAAAAAGCGTCCCCAGGCATCACGAATGAGTCTGGGGACGTGGTTATGAATTTTATTTTATGCGTCGATATTGGCGTATGTCGCGTTTTGTTCAATAAACTCGCGTCGCGGCTCCACGTCGTCTCCCATCAGCATGGAGAAGACCTCGTCAGCATCGGCGGCGTTGTCGATGGTGACCTGTTTGAGCAGACGTGTCTTGGGGTTCATAGTGGTCTCCCAAAGCTGCTCGGGGTTCATCTCGCCCAAACCTTTGTAGCGCTGCGTGTGGATGTTCTTGTCCTCCACGCCGCCGGCATACTTGTCGAGGAAAGCCTGGCGCTGCTGGTCGGTGTAGCAGTATTCGCTCACCTTGTTCTTGTAGGTGCACTTGTAGAGTGGGGGAGTGGCGATGTAGAGGTGTCCCTGCTCGATGACCCGCGGCATGTAGCGATAGAAGAGCGTCATGATCAGTGTGTCGATGTGAGAGCCATCGACATCGGCATCGGTCATGATGATGATCTTGTCGTAGCGAAGCTTGTCGGTATTGGCCTCGAAGTCGTCCTCTCCGTCAACGCCGAAGCGCACGCCGATGCTCTGGATGATGTTCATCACCGACTCAGCCTCGAAGACGCGGTGGCGCTGCACCTTCTCCACGTTGAGGATCTTACCGCGCAGCGGCAGGATGGCCTGGTGGAAACGGTCGCGGCCCTGCTTGGCCGAACCGCCTGCCGAGTCACCCTCGACGAGGAAGATCTCGGTCTCCTTCGGGTCCTTGAGCGAGCAGTCGGCCAGCTTACCGGGCAGACCGCCACCGCTCATCACGGTCTTGCGCTGTACGCTCTCGCGGGCCTTGCGTGCGGCGATACGTGCTGTGGCGGCCAGAATCACCTTGTTGCAGATCATCTTGGCCTCGTTGGGGTGCTCTTCCAGATAGTTGGTGAGCGCCTCGCCCACGGCCTGCTGCACGGCACCGGCCACTTCGCTGTTGCCCAGCTTTGTCTTGGTCTGTCCCTCAAACTGAGGCTCAGCCACCTTGATGCTGATGACGGCCGTGAGACCCTCGCGGAAGTCCTCGCCGGCAATTTCGATCTTTGCCTTCTCGATCTGCTTGGCTATCTGCGGATCGTTGTCGGCATAGTTCTTCAGTGTACGGGTGAGGGCGATGCGGAATCCCGTCACGTGGGTACCGCCCTCAATGGTGTTGATGTTGTTGACGTAGGAATGGAGATTCTCCGTGTAGTCGGTGTTGTACATGATAGCCACCTCGATGGGCACGCCCTGCTTCTCCGTCTTAAGATAGATCACGTCGTCGAAGAGATGCTGGCGGTGACGGTCGATGTAGCGCACGAACTCCTTGAGTCCGTCCTTGGCGTGGAAGGTCTGTTCGCGCGTCTTCCCGGTCTCCGGGTCAGGGCGCTCGTCGATGAGCTTGATGGTGATGCCGGCGTTGAGGAAGGCCAGCTCACGCATACGGTTGGCCACGATGTCCCACTTGAACGTGGTGGTCGTGAAGATGCTGGCATCGGGCCAGAACTGCTGGCGCGTGCCGCGCTTGTCGGTGTGGCCGACGATCTTCACGGGATAGAGGGGCTTTCCCTTTTCGTATTCCTGCTGGTAGATGTTGCCGTCGCGGTATACCTGGGATATCATGTGTGTAGAGAGCGCGTTGACGCAGCTCACGCCCACGCCGTGCAGACCGCCGCTGACCTTGTAGGAGCCCTTGTCGAACTTACCACCGGCATGCAGCACGGTCATCACTACCTCGAGGGCGCTCTTGTGGAGCTTCTTGTGCTCGTCGACGGGAATACCGCGGCCGTCGTCCTCAACGGTGCAGCTGCCGTCCTGGCCCAGCGTGACGGTGATGTTCTTGCAGTAGCCGGCCATGGCCTCATCGATGGAGTTGTCCACCGTCTCGTTGATGAGGTGATGGAGACCCTTCTCGCTAATGTCGCCAATGTACATAGCAGGGCGCTTGCGCACTGCTTCCAAACCCTCCAATACTTGGATGTTGGAGGCCGAATAGTTGTTCTCTATTTCTTGATTTTCTGCCATTTCTTTATTAATCGTCAATTAACATGCAAAGATAACAAAAAAAGCCCGAATGATGAAATTTTGCGTGTTTTTTATTACCTTTGCAAGCGCATAAATGACTAAGCTTTTCAGATATATTTTCGCCTGCGTTTTTCTCCTCTGCTCGCTGTCGTCGGCAGCCGAGAATTTTTTTGACGTGGAAGGCTACAACTGCCAGAAGAGCAAGGGCGAGTCCTCGTTCTCGGCTCAGGTGGATTTTCCCTCCGTGGGGCCCGCCGCCTGCCTTATCCAGGCGCGTCAGTGGGTATGCGAGGTGTTGGGCATTGACGCTCCGTTGCGCGTAGACGGCGCGATGTTCGCCCGGCTCTTGCAGAAGGTTGCCGAGGATTATGTCGACTCGGTGCAGGGCCGGCGTACGGTGGAGATAGAATGGGCGTTTGAGGATCCTGACTGCGTCACCTTCCTTGCCACGGTGAAAGACCGCGACAGCGTGGAGTGGACGTCGCAGGACTGCGCCACGTTCAGCAAGGCCGATGGTCACCGGCTGACGGCCGACGACATCTTCAACTGCTCGGAGAGCCAGATCAAGCAGCTGATGTGGAAGTATCGTGACGGTTTGCCGATGGAAGTGGGCAAGGCCGACGACCTGTATGTCGGCGACATGGGCTTCATCGACGGTTGGGTGGTTGTCATCGGCCCTGCCCACAACTATACGGGTGCTGCCTACAAGATCCGCTATCAGGAGGCTGAGCCCTACTTGAAGCATTACGCTGGAGGATATTACTAGAGGCTCTAGAATCTCTAGATTTTCTAGAAGCTCTAGAATCTTTAGAAATTCTAGATTATCTAGATTTTCTAGAAAATGCAAAAGGTCGCAATTCGTGTGAATTGCGACCTTTGTATCTTTTGTTGCTTGCTGAAGGTTAGCCGAGCTTGCTGATATGCAGGCACAGGCTTGATTTCAGGTTGGCTGCTTTGTTCTTGTGGATGATATTGGTCTTAGCCAACTTGTCAAGCATCTTCTGAACAGAGGGATAAAGCTTAACGGCCTCATCCTTGTCCTTCATACCGCGAAGCTTGCGCACTGCGTTACGCATGGTCTTTGCGTAGTACTTGTTGTGCAGCGTTCTCACCTTCGTCTGGCGAATTCTTTTAAGTGATGATTTGTGATTTGCCATCTTCTATTGTTTCTTTCTTTATTTTTTTATTATTTGTAGTCCCTAGCAGAATCGAACTGCTCTTTAGAGAATGAAAATCTCTCGTCCTAACCGATAGACGAAGGGACCATCGCATTTAATTTGCGGGTGCAAAGGTAGCTGTTTTTTTCGATACCCACAAATTTTCTTCCAAATATTTTCTTTAAACTATTGATTTTTACTATTTTTGCTAAATAATTGGTATTAGAACACATCCGTTATGAAGACTCAAGCACTTGTTTTGTCAGCATTGAGCTATGGCGACCGTCAATTAATTGTTGATCTTTTTTCCCGTGAGGCCGGTCGTCAGTCGTTCATTGTGCAGTTGGCTGCGGGCCGTAAGGGAAAGATGCGCAAGATGCTTTTTCAGCCGCTCATGTTGCTTGACGTCGACTTCACGCAGCGCCCTACGCGCACGCTGCAGCGCTTCTCCGAGGTCAGCATCTCGCGGCCGTGGCTGACGCTCTGCGCCGACCCGATAAAGATCCAGTTGGTGTTCTTCGTGGCCGAGTTGCTGCGCTATGCCACGCGCGACGAACAGCAGCCGCAGAGCCTCTTCGATTACGTCGTCGACAGCATGCAATGGCTCGACACGGCAACGGAGGGCTATGCCAACTTCCATCTGGTGTTCATGATGCGTCTGACGCGCTTCATCGGTTTCTTTCCGAATGTAGAGGGCGGAGCGGAAGGCGACTGCTTCGACCTGCGCAACGGTCGTTTCTGCACGTCAGCGCCGATACATCCCGACTTCCTTCAGCCTGTGGAGGCTGGACGCATTCACACGCTGATGCGTCTGAATTACGCGACGATGCACCTTTATCGCATGAGCCGTCAGGACCGTCAGCGCATTGCCGACGTGATTTTGCACTATTATGCCATCCACGTGCCCTTGTTCCCTGAACTCCGCTCGTTCGATGTGCTGAAAGAGGTGATGGGGGCGGTTGTCGAAAAGCCGTCGGAAGTCCCTTCTACTGATTCGTGATGTGGCGTCCGCTTTGTATGATGAGGTCTGACACCTGCTCTTTATAGTCTTGATTTTCCAACAGTTCTTCGATGTTCAAGTCCTGTATGGCGATGATGCAGAGCATGGATGGCGACATGAGGTTGCGGAGGATGATGTCGCTGGCGAGCCATCCCGGTAACGGGTGGGGTGCCGGTCCCTGTCGGAAGAGCATGGTGTTGAAATAGGTCTGCGCCCGTTCCCAGTCTTCCTCCCACCACTGGCGCAGCGTCGGCATGTCGTGGCTGGAGATGGTGCACACGGAGCGGTAGGGATTTCGGGCGAGGTCGCCGAAGCGGTCGCGTGCGTCCTTTGGCATTGCCTGTATCTCGAGGCTGAGGATGCGCAGCTGGTCCATGACCCATGCGACGCACTCAGGCACCATGCCGAGGTCTTCGGCGCAGACGAGCATGCGTGTTGACTGAACGAGTTTCGGGAGTTTTTTCATGGATTCCTGATACCAGAACTGGTCGTTGCGCTGATA
>ONYS01000025.1 GCA_900322095.1 uncultured Prevotella sp. | reverse complement strand
CCAACCAGTTCCTCCACCCGCCGACTGCAGGCGATAGCCTTGAGCTGGAAATGAAGTATTTTCCTATAAAATTATCCACGGACTTTTTCACTTGTCCCCACAAATTACCCATAAATTATTCGTAAATGATTATATTCATGAGAAATTTATGGATAATTTATGAATATTCGTGTGAAAAATAATCTCCATGAATAATGTAGGTTAAACTTCAAATACTAGTCAAGAATTATAGACAAAAAATATCCCCAGCCTACACCCAATTATAGGCTGGGGGGATTTCATTACTCTAGCGCACGTCGAGGGAGAGGATTATCGCGGCAGATTGAAGGCCTTTGTCATTTCCTTCATCTGGTCGTCGCTCATGCCTTCGGGCTCGAAGCCCATGCAGCGGGCATCGATGTAGATCTTTGCACTCTTCGACAGCACGTCGACCTGGTCGAAGGCATCCATGATGTCCTTGCCCTTGGCAAAGACGCCATGCTTCTCCCACATCACCACATCGTAGTCCTCGAGTTCCTTGAGCGTGGCTTGAGCAAGCTCAACGCTTCCCGGCAATTCGTAAGGCACGATGCCGAGGCCCAGCGGACAGAAGGCCTTCGTCTCGGGAATCATGATCCACAGCAGACGGGTGAGTACGTCCTTGCCCAGAAACTTCCTGCAATGGCTCATGGCCACGAGTTCGATGGGATGCGTGTGCAGCGTGGCCTTATAACCGCTGCCCGTGGCCACCTGACGGTCGTGGACAAGAAGGTGAGAGGGCAGTTCGCTGGTGGGCATCACGGCGTTGTCGGCAATGATCTCGTAGTGCTCGCAGTCGTCGAGGATGCGGATGACGCTGCCGTTGTCCATCGGATGACGGGCCAGGTCGCGCATACGCTTGCCAGTGCCCTTGCAGAAGAAATAGGCTCCCTTCAGATGGGGCAGCTGCTCACCGATGGCGATGGGCTCGCTGATGGCAGGCATGCGGCGGATGTCGTCGTCGACGAGGTCGGTGATGTTCACCGTGATGTTTCCGCCGTTGCGCTCAGCCCATCCGTTGTTCCACAGATAGCCGGCCACTTCGGCAATCTTCTCGACCTCAGCAGTCAAGGCAGGCCGATTTTCCAAAATACTCTTCATGATGGTATGTTGCTTTATTGATTTTTGTATACTATATATTTAAATGATTTGCGGCAGGAAGCAGGAGACGAGCAGCACCACGATGCCGGTGACAAGCACCGCGATGGTGGTGCGGTCGCAGCCCTTCCACTCCTTGAGGATGATGCCCCATACATTGCTGAACACCACGTTGAGCGCCATGAGGATGCAGAACGAGAGCGTGGTCAGCACGGGCGAACCGGTGAGGAAGCCCTTGCCCAGGGAGAGTCCGAAGAACTGGCTGTACCACAGGGCACCGGCGAGGAAGCAGAAGAAGAGGTTGTTGGCCCATACCCTACCCTTCAGATAGTCGCCCCAAGTGTGGTTGTGCTGGTTCTGCCACAGGCAGTAGACAGCATTGGTAGCGAAGCCGCCGAGCGTGACGAACAGCGTGGCAGGCAGCGTGCGGTACATGGCAGGCGTGAGATCACCGAAGTTGATGTCCTTGCCAAACTCCAGTCCGACGTTGAAGCATCCGCTCATAAAGCCGGCCAGCAACGCGATGGTGATGCCCTTGGGGAAGTTGAAGTCCTTCACGGCCTTCTTCTTTTCCTCATCACTCAGCAGCGCGGTCTTGCGTTTGCCGGCCCATCCGATGATGGCGATACCCAACAGGGTGACGGCAACGCCGATGAGCACCGAGGCCGTGAGCTGGCTCAAGGCATGCTCCTCGGGGAAAAAGACATTGATGAGCACGGGACCCATGATGGTGCCCAGTCCGGCACAGGTGCCCAAGGCGATGGACTGACCGAGCGCCACACCGAGATAGCGCATCGACAGACCGAAGGTCAGTCCGCCCACACCCCAGAGCACGCCGAAGAAGACGGTCATGCCCAGATGGAACTGGTTGGCACCTGACAGCAGCTCCAGCAGGCTGTGACCCGCGGGCACGGCAAGCTCGGCACCCAACCAAGGCAGGAGCAGCCAGGCAAAGACGCCCTGCACGAGCCAATAGCTTTCCCAGCTCCACTCCTTGACCTTGTTGATGGGAACATAGCAGCTCGACTGACAGAACGCGCCGGCCGCTATGATCAGTAAACCAATAAGAATATCCATGTACGTGAATGTTTAGCGCTTGCTCAGCACGTCATTCTCATATTGTTCTACGACGCGGAGGTAGTCCTCAGCCACAGGCACGTTGTTCTTAAGGTTGAAGTAGTCGTAGACGGCACCAAGCGGCAGCGTCTTCTCTTCCTCGAGCAGTGCCAGGCGCTCAAAGAGACGGCCCTCGTCCTCATACTTGCGCAGCGTGGGCAGCGGCTCTAGCAGTGCCTGGAGCAGACTCTTCTGAGCGGCACGCACGCCGATGATGTAGGCACCGATGCGGTTGATGCTGGCGTCGAAATAGTCGAGGCCGATGTGTGCGCGGTCGAGGGCATTGGCGCGGACGAGCTCGGAGAAGAGGTTGCGGGTGTTGTCGTCGAAGAGGGTCACGTGGTCGCTGTCCCAGTGCATGGGGCGGCTGACGTGGAGCATCAGTTCGGGCACGAAGAGAAGCAGAGAGGAAACAGCGTCGGAGACATTCTCGGTGGGCTCGTAGTGACCGGTGTCGAGGGTGTAGATGACGTTGTTCTTCGAGCAGTAGCCGGCGTAGAAGTCGTGAGAGCCAACGGTGTAGGCTTCCAGTCCGATGCCGAAGAGCTTGGCCTCGAGGCAGTCCTTCATGTCGGTAAGCTTCTCCGAGAGGATGTCGTCGAGACTCTCCTTCAGAATCTGGCGATAGCGATAGCGCTCCACGGTGAGGTCCTTAGAGCCGTCGTGAATCCAGATGTTCATGATGCAGGGGTCGCCCTGTGCCTTACCCATGGCGTCGGCGACGCGGCGGCAGCGCTTGGTGTGCTCAATCCAGAAGTCGCGGATCTCCTTGTCGGGGTTGGCGAGGGTCAGAGAGCCGCTCTTGGGATGAGAGAAGGAGGTGGAGTTGAAGTCCAGACTCATGTGGCGCTCTTTGGCCCACTGCATCCAGCCTTCGAAGTGCTTGGGCTCTACCTGGTCGCGGTCGACGAGCTGTCCGCCGAACTCACCGTAGGTCTCGTGGAGGTTGAGACGATAGGTACCGCCAATGAGCGAGAGCACCTTGTCGATGTCTTGGCGCAGCTCGTCGATGTTGCGGGCACGTCCGGGATAGTTTCCGGTGGTCTGAATGCCGCCCGAGGCAGCCTCGCCGCGCTCGAAACCTACGACGTCGTCGGCCTGCCAGCAGTGGAGGCTGATAGGTGTATGCTGGAGGGTCTCCAGTGCTTTGTCGGTGTCTACGCCCAGGGCTGCATAGCGCTCACGGGCAATCTCATAATTCTGTTGAATCTGTTTTGTTGTCATACGGGTTATTATTTTTTTGGTTGATATTCTTTAAGCGTGATACTTTGAGCGATGACGCGTCGCATGTCCCAGATGTCGCCCACCTTCTGGTCGGCCTTAGCCTGAAGCATGATGTTGCCCAGGGCAGTGCCTTCCTGCGGTCCGGCGAGCACGCGAAGGCCCAGAGCGTCGGAGGTCATCTGGTTGAGGTCGTCGTTGAGACTGCCGCCGCCGATGATATGGAGCGTGTCGATGTCGAAGGGAGCGAATTCGCGAAGCCAGCCAAAGACGGTCTTGTAGCGCTCCACGAGCGAATCGAAAAGACAGCGGCACACCTGCGAGCGCGTTGTAGGCACGGGTTGGTTGTGAGCGGTGCAGTAGTCGTGGATGGCCTGCAGCATGGAGGAAGGTGAGGCAAACATCGGGTCGTCGGGATTGACGATGATGCGGCCAGCGGTCTCCTTCTTGGCGCCGTCCATCAGGCTGCGGTGCGACAGTTCGTCGGCGATGCGCTGCATGGCTTTCTCCTCGTCGTGCTCTTCAGCGAGAATCTGCTTCTTCCACTCACGGCGGCAGCACTCATACATCCACATGCCGCAGATGTTCTTTAGGAATCTCGTTGTGCCGTCTACTCCTCCCTCGTTGGTGAAGTTGCGGTTCAGACTCTCGTCTGTAATGATGGCCTTCGGACTCTCGATGCCCATGAGGCTCCACGTGCCACTGCTGAGATAGGCGAAGTGCTCGTCGCGGGCGGGCACAGCAGCCACAGCGCTCGCCGTGTCGTGACCGGCAACGGTGATGAGGGGCACGGCGCCCATTCCCGTCAGACGCTGCACTTCGGGCGTGAGCGTACCGAGTACGGTGCCCGGCATGGCCATCGGGCCGAAGAGCTTGCGGTCGATTCCGAGCGCGTTGAGCAAGTCGCTGTCGAGGTCGCCCGTTGTGGGGTTGAGCAACTGCGAGGTAGAGGCCACGGTATATTCACAGACGGCTTTGCCCGTCAGCATATAGCCGAGGGCGTCGGGAATGAAGTGTATCTTCGAGGCTGCCTTCAGAGCGCTGTTGCCGTGCTGCTGCATGGCATAGAGCTGAAAGAGGCTGTTGAAGTTCATAAACTGTATGCCGGTGCGGCGGTAAACTTCCTCCTTGGGCATGCGCTCGCTGAAGAAGCGCTCCATCATGCCGTTGGTGTGGGGATCGCGATAGGCAACGGGGTTGCTGAGCAGCGATCCGTCATCACCAAAGAGGGCGAAGTCGCAGCCCCATGTATCGATGCCGATGCTCTGAACAGCGATGCCGCGACGGGCGGCGAGCTGCAAACCCTTGATGATTTCGTTGTAGAGGGCGTAGAGGTCCCAATATAGGTGTCCGCCCAAAGCGATGAGCGGGTTGTCAAAGCGCGTGAGTTCCTCGAGGTCTACACGACCGTCGTGAAGCGTGCCGATGATGGTGCGGCCAGAAGTGGCACCCAGGTCGATGGCTAAATAGTGTTTCATTTCTTCTTTCTGAAATTGGTAGGTGTGATATGGTTTTTCTTTTTAAACGCTGCAGAGAAGTAGTCGGCATTGTCGTAGCCCACTCTGTCGGCGATCTCCGCGAGACTGAGGTTCGTACTGGCCAGCAGCTGCTTGCTGCGCTGCAGACGGAGCTCCTGCAGATATTGCAAGGGAGCATAGCCCGTGAATTCCTTAAAGAGCCGGCGGAACTTGGAGTAGCCCATGCAGATGGCGTCGGCGACGTCGGTAGGACTGATGCGCTGGCTGAACTTCTCGGTCATGATGATCTTGGCCTTGTGGATGGCCTCGGCAGCCTCCTGGTCCTCGAAGGAGTTGTGGCGGTTAAGGGCAAAGGCATAACCTTGGAGCATGTTGGCCACACCGCCGAGCATCTGTTGGAAGCCGATGCCCTGCTCACGTGCGATGGCGATGGCATTGCGGAAGAGGCGCACGATGTCCTCGTTGAGTCCCACATGGAAGATGGGTTCCTGGGGCAGGAAGAAACGGTTGGTCACGCGGTTGTCGATGTTCAGTCCTTTGAATCCCATCCAGTATTCGTCCCAGCCTGTGGCCTCATCGGGCTTATAGCTATGCCACTCGCCGGGGAAAAGCAGAAACATGTCGCCCTCGCTGACTGTGGTCTGTCCAAAGCTCTCCGACTTGAAGGTGCCGCGTCCGCTGGAGATGTAGACAAACTGATACTCGTCGAGCACGCGTCCTCGTCCCGCCTGGAAAGAGTATTGCTGTGGATGTCCCTTGGGAGGATAAGCCTCTCCGGGCAAGATGTGCTGGAAACCCACCGTGCTAACCGTCAGTCCCCAGTGGATGTCCTGTTCATTGCTGAGCAGATATATGGATGTTGTCTGCGTGGCCATAGCATTTTTGGTTTATAGAATCTTTGATTATTGATTTTGTTTCGGTTGCAAAGATAGCGTGTTTTCTTCAAGTATTCACGGCTATAATTGATAAAAAACACGTGAATTTTGATTAAAGATAAAGAGGACAAGCCCCACCTACCCCTCCCTAAAAAGGGAGGGGAGAAAACATAAGGAGCAAGTGAGGTATGAAGCAATCGCTCGGCGGCAGGAATGCCGCCGCTCCTACAATGCCACACGGTAGGAGGGCCGTCATTCCTGACGGCCAAGAAAGAAACCCGATTGTTGTTTGATAAGACGACCAATTATGTTGTAAGCAATTCGTCCGGAAATCGTGGCCGTCAAGAATGACGGCCCTCCTAACTACGTCATTCGTGGCGCATTTGGAGCGTCGTCATTCCTGACGACGGAAGGTTTTCATTTGGTATTCGAGCGAACCTTCTTTCTTGGTCGTCAGGAATGACGACCCTCCTACCATTTGTTATTTAACGCCCGCTTCGCGGAATATCGAATAATAACGAATAACGCCGCACCAGCCAAATTATGAATTGCGAATTATGAATTATTGAAGCGCTAGCCAAATTATGAATTATGAATTATCATGTTACGAAACGGTGACAATTCTGTTTACGAATCGATTACAATTGGAATTCTGCAAAAGATTGAACAGTCCCTTTCGAAAAACTTATGTAATTTTGCAGAGGTTTAAAGAAATAAAAAAGAATTAATGATAATTTGTATGAAAATTAAACTCTTTATGTTCCACTCCAAATCGAGCTACGGCGCACTTTGGTAAGGTGAATCGACGTTTAACCCTCTATGTGTAACCAATATTGTCTGAATAACACTTATTTTGAAAGGATGTCCATGCATGTTTACTTTCGCCTCAGTTAATTGAGGTCTAAGCATCGATTTTAAGGATTCTCAAAAGTTTTTGTGTTAAAGTTATTAAAAGGCTAGTGAATAAGAGAAATATATACTACTTTTGCAACATGTTTTACAAAACCCGTTTTGGTTTCGGAAGAAATAGCTTCGAAATAGGCGGACAACCAACTAAAAACGTAAAGACTCCACGGTCGAACGTAACCACAGCACTCACTTTCTGGCTTAACCAATACACAGAAGAGTGTGGGGGCATTATTGTCTTTAACGGCAGAACAGAGCATTCTTAACGCAACACAACTTATAATAAAAACTATAAAAACATGTCTAATTTCTTAACGCCACCGGCATTCAAGCCTGAGCAGACCGGCCCCGAGGCCGACAAGCGATACAAGCGTTTGCGGTGGCAAGTATTTTTGGGAATCTTCATCGGCTATTCCGGATTCTACATCGTCCGTAAGAATTTCTCGATGGCAATCCCCATGTTGGCACCTTTCGGTTTCGAGAAGGGTGAGTTGGGCATCGTGCTCTCCATGAACGCCATTGCCTACGGTTTCTCCAAGTTCATCATGGCCAGTATCTCCGACCGCAGCAACGCCCGCCGGTTCTTGCCGTTGGGACTGATTCTGGCAGCCCTGTCGATGATGTTCATGATTGTCCCCGTGCAGTGCATCGGTCCGGAGCATAAAGGCTGGGCCATCGCCCTGATGGCAGTGCTCAACTTCCTCGTGGGCTGGTTCAACGGTATGGGATGGCCTCCCTGCGGCCGTGTGATGACCCACTGGTTCTCCATCAAGGAGCGCGGTACGTGGATGTCGGTTTGGAACTGTGCCCACAACGTGGGTGGCGCCCTCGTAGGCCCCATGTCGGTCTATGGTGCCATCTGGTTTGGTTCGTGGTTCTACGGAGCCGACCAGCAGCGCTACTTCCTCATCGGAACCTATCTCTTCCCCGCCTGCGTGGCCATTCTGATTGCCATCATCGCCTACTGCCTCATCCGCGACACACCACAGAGCTGCGGACTGCCGGCCATCGAGAAGTGGCGTGGCGACTACAGCAACACCTACAGCGAGAAGGCTGAGGAAGTGCTCTCGTCGAAGGAGATCTTCCGCACGGTGCTGACCAACCGCTTCCTCTGGTACATCGCCTTCGCCAACGCCTTCGTCTACATGGTGCGCTACGGCTGTCTGGACTGGGCTCCGACAATCCTCACCGAGAAAGGCATCGACATCAAGAATGCCGGCTGGGCCTACTTCGCCTATGAGATGGCAGCCATCCCCGGCACCATCATCTGCGGCTGGCTCTCCGACCACGTCTTCCACGGTCGCCGCGCTCTGCCGATGATCATCTTCATGTCGCTCGTGGCCGTTGCCATCTTCTTCTACTGGCAGAACCTCGACAATATCAACGTCGTCATCGTTTGCCTCATCTGCATCGGCTTCCTCATCTACGGTCCCGTGATGCTCATCGGTGTACAGGCCCTCGACCTCGTGCCGAAGAATGCCGCCGGAACAGCCGCCGGTCTGACCGGTTTCATGGGCTACGTGCTGGGTACGGCACTGCTGGCCAACGTGGTGATCGGCTTCGTGGCCGAGAATGCCGGATGGAGCTGGACCTTCGTGCTGCTCATCGCAGCCTGCCTGCTGTCCATCCTGTTCATGTCGCTCACCTATAAGCGTGAACAATATCTTGTAGAAAACAGAAACAAATAAAATCATACAACAACTAAAGAAATCAATTATGAAAATTAAAAGAAACCTTCTTGGTCTTGTTGGGCTGGCAGCAGTAGCCGCTTTCTCTTCATGCTCCGACGAGCAGGAGTTCACCAACGAGAACACCGACGCACGCCGCATTGATGTGCAGCAATTGACGGCCGAACAGGCAAAGGTACGCGACTACGTGCCCCTCTACGCTTGCATCGCCCACCGTGGTTCCACCTATTGGGCTCCTGAGGAGACCGAGGCTGCCTGGAGATGGGCCCGCAACATGGGCGCCGACTACCTGGAGAGCGATATGCAGGTGACAAAGGACGGTGTGGTGCTCGCCAACCACGACGAGAACCTCAAGCGCACCACCAACATCGAGGCCGTGTTCTCTGATGAAGTGCCCAGCACCCGCAAGGACTTCTACCGTTCGTTCCGCAACCCCGACGGCTCACAGCACTTCTCTGAGGCCGACATCGAGGCTCAGTATCAGCGCGACGAGGCTGACTTCCGCTCCAACTACGCCATGTCTTACTACTATGCCGAGATGCTGATGCTCGACGCCGGCAAGTGGTTCAACGACGATACTCCCGAGCTCGGCCGCTCATCTTTCGCTGCAAAGCACAATGGCAAGGTGGTCTACGATGCCAATGGCGTGCCCAGCATTCAGTACAGCGATGGCCTCTACGTATCGGCCCTTCAGGACCAGATCAACTACGCCATGGGCAACAAGCTCAACCGCGACGCCAGTGGCCGCCGTATCCTGACCTATAAGATCAAGGACGAATACAAGGATATGACCCTCGAGCAGATCTACAACGCCGGCAAGGCCGCCGTGAAGTGCGACGATCCCACCGTTGAGGGCAACAAAGCTAAGAAGTACATGGACTTCGTGGAATACAGCTTCGGCGACAAGAACGGTTCTACAGCCTACGTACACGATCCCGCCGACAACGGCAACCGTCCCGGTATCTATCCCGAGTTCAAGGAGTCTTGGCTCAACCCCAAGGATATTGAGATCCGCGTCTACAACATCCTCGCTGAGTGGGGCTGGAACATCATCACTGAGCCCGAGCCTACCACCAATCCTTTCTATGTAAACGGTAAGGTGAACGTGGGCAACACCAACGGTAAGGTGATTCTGCAGACCTTCTCCTTCGATGCTCTCAACCGTTCTTACAACGTGTTCAACGGCAAGTTGCCGCTCTGCTACCTGCTCTGGATCAGCAATCCTGCTTATGCTACGGATATCGCTTACGACACTCCTACCGGTTATGCCGACTTCATCAAGTACGCTCAGGATCACGGCGCAACAATCCTCGGTCCCGCCATCTCTGGTGCACCCAACAACTATCCTGAAATGAACAAGCCCTGGGAGGCTTACATGGTGCGCAAGTCGGGTATGCTCAACCATCCCTACTCTTTCGACACCTACGCTCAGATGGCCAAGTACATGGGTTACTACGTAAACTTCTGGGGTGAGAACCCGACAGAGTTCGACGACCTGCTCGCCGTGACTGTACAGCCCACAGCTTACACCACATTCACGTCTGCCAAGACCCAGCCCGTTTATCTCGACGGTATGTTCACCAACCACTCTGAGATCACGCTGAAGTATCTCATCGAGAACGGTTTCCGCTGCAGCAGCAACATTCCCAACCCGTTCCATCCTGGACAGGTCTACGACAATTCGCAAGCTCCCAGCACAGTGCCCGACGCCAACGATGTTCTGGACCAGCTCGGATACAACAAATAATCAACCTCATTCAATAAGCAAAACAGATTATGAAAAAATATATTTGCATCTCCCTGCTCTCCCTCTGCGCTCTCTCAGCAACAGCGCAGGACTTCGACTCTAAGCCCACTGTGACGATCGACAACAAGGAACAGGATCTTCATTTCACCGTAGGTGCCCGCTTCATGGCCGATGCAGCCTACTACCACACCGACTTCACCCCGCTGCAGTCGGGTGCTTCCATCACCGATGCCCGCATCCGCACATCGCTGACCTATCAGAACTGGTACTTCTATGCTGACTTCGGTTTCGGAGGAGGCAATTTCGCTCAGAAGAACATCTTCCTGCAGTACAACCAGAAGACTGAGAAGGGCGGCAACCACGACATCAAGGTGGGTTACTACAACGACCCCGCCGGTTCTATGGCCCGCAACACCTCGCTCGGCAGCTACCACTTCATCTCTCGTCCTGGATCATCCAACGCTCTGGGCGAAGGCCGTGAGCTGGGTGCCAGCTACAAGTACAGCGACGATCACTTCATGGCTTATCAGGGTGTGTTCACCGAGAACCAGTACAACAAGGAAGAGGCCGGCTTCAACGGCATCGTGCTGGCAGGCCGCTATCAGTGGCGTCCCATCAACGACGGCGTGCAGACCCTTATGGTGGGCGGCAACATCCGCTATCAGCATGTGGGCGGTGGCGTCACCTATAACAACGTCATCAAGAAGGCCCTCTCTCTCGGTCAGTCACTGGAGACCTACGTTGACGAGGACAATCAGTTCGTGAGCTGCGACCTGCCCTGGGCACAGAACGTTCTCGACGCTGGTGCAGAGGCCCTCTACCACAACGACAAGTTCTTCGTACGTGGTGAGTACATGTACAAGCACGTCACCAAGAAGCGCGACTCTAAGACGCTCTTCGATGCCACCAACAACAACGTTGATACTTGGGGAACGCTCGACGCTTGGATCGCTGCCAACCCGCTGAGAAGCAACAATTTCCACGGTGGTTATGTGGAGGCTGGCTTCCTGGTATTCGGCAATCCCTACAGCTTCGACAACCGTGAGGGTGTGCTCAAAGGTCTCTCTGGCCGCTCACTCGAGCTCGTTGCCCGCTGGAACTATACTGGTCTGAACGACATCGTCAAGGGCGAGCACTATTCTGCTGGCCGCAACCAGTACTATCCCAGCGGTAAGATGGAAGACTGGCCTTATGCCTCAACAAGTGTTGGCGGTGGCTGCGTCCGCTCTTGGACTGTTGGTGCCAACTACAGTTTCAACCGCTACGTGCAGGTGATGCTCGACTACACCTATCACAGACTGACCAAGGACTTCTTGCCCAACGACAAGAACATCCACGCTGTTCAGGCTCGTGTACAGTTCATCTTCTAAAAGTAAACACTTCCGTTTGTCATAGAAATGGGGGCAACGCTCGATCGAAGCGTTGCCCCCATTATTTTAATATTCAAATTATAGAAAATAGTCAAGAATTATAGAATTTTCTCTTTCTTACCGAGTACAAGAATAATTCTCAAATTCTTGAACCAATCCCATGCTGGCGACAGTAAATAAAACGAAACCGACGATCCACAACATGTGGGCGTCACCAGAGGCGGTCTTGGCCTTGCCAAGGCAGAATGTAAACGAACATTCGCAGAGACCGGCCACAATTAAAATAATCCAGTTCATTTGTTTGTCCTTAATATGAGGGCTGCAGCAATGGGCCGGCGTCTCCTTCTTGAATGTGGCTGCAAAGGTAGTGAAAAATCGTCAGACCGCCAATGGGAATGGACAGAAAGTTATTGATAGTTTCTTATCCTCACGTCGATCCCACTGCCTTTGAGCAGACTGACCACCTGCTTGATGTCGGTATCGGAATAATGATACGGGAAGAGCACTTTGGGCCGGATGGTCTTTGCGGCTTTGGCGCACTGCCGGGGCGTCATCGTGTAAGGCTGGTTGGTGGAGAGGAAAGCCACGTCGATATCTTTGAAGCCCGCCATCTCGGGGATGTTCTCCGTGTCGCTACTGATATAGACGCGGAATCCGTCGAGCGTGAGAATGAAACCATTGTCGCGGCCCTTGGGATGGAATTTGAAATGTTCCGGAGTCGTATTATAGGCCGGAACAGCCTCAACGGTCATGCCGTCGCCGAGTTGCAGTTTGTCGCCATTGTGCACCACCCTACCCTTCCCGATAATCTTGGCGCAATTCTCGTTGGTGATAATCATGGTAGAGGCCTTTTCCAACTGCCGTATAGCCACGGTGTCGCAATGGTCGAAATGCTCATGGGTGACGAAGATGAAGTCAGCCTTGGGCAGCTTGGAATAATCCGTCTCAGGCTTCAGCTTCGTGACGGGGTCCACCTCAATCTCCTTACCATCGTAATTGATTCTGATGCTACCGTGCTTGATGGCGGTGAAAGTGATTTCCTTGCCGCTCTGGGTCTTGAACGTATCAGTCTGTTGGCTCATTGTGTTCTGGCTACATGCCGCCAGCGCGATGGTCGACAGCATGAGCAGCAGTGTTGACAGGATGCTCTTTCTCATATAGTTATGTTTTAGGGTTCTTCGTTTTGTTGCAAATTTACAAAGAATTGGCGAAAGGAGAGCAATCTGCGACAAGAAATTATAAGATAGAAGCTATAGCAACTATAGTAACTATAGCAACTATTGAAACTATAGAAAAAGCCCCCCTCATTCCTCTATCATATACCCCGTCATAGCCATGGAGTCGAGCTCCAGGTGGTTGTTGAACGTGGTGACGTGGTGGCCGCTGTTGGAGCCAAGCACATAGAGCAGCGGCAGGAAGTGGTCGGCAGTGGGCGCGGCATAACGGGCATCGGGATGGCGGACGTAGTCGATGACCGTCTCGTCGTCGCGGCGCTCCACCGCTTCCGTGATATAATGGTTGAAGGCTACGGCCTCCGGACTGCCCTGCTGGCTGTCCCAATTGACGCGCCTCAGGTTGTGCACCACGTTGCCGCTGCCCATGATGAGGTAGCCCCGCTGACGCAGAGGAGCCAGGAGTTGTCCGATTTCGTAGCATAGGCGCGGCGTGATGACGCCATTGACCGAGAGCTGCACTACGGGGATGTCGGCATCGGGAAACACATGTACGAGCGGAGTCCACGTTCCATGGTCGATGCCCCAGGTGTTGTCGACTACTGCGCCAAGCTCCTTGATGTCAAGAACGGCATCGCTCAGTTCTGCACAGCCCCTGACGGGATATTTCACTTCGTAGAGTGCGCGGGGGAAACCAAACATGTCATAGATTTGCTCGGGCTGGTCGGCGCGCTGCACGAGATTGCGGTTCTTGTACCAGTGGGCTGAAACCATGAGGATGGCCTTGGGACGGCCGTAGTCGCGGATGATGCGCTGACCAAGGGCACCGAGCGTATGCGTGATATCGTTGTTGTCGAGGGCCAGCATCGGACTGCCATGACCCAAGAACACGGAAGGCATTGTTTTCATATATTCAATAATTTATAGGATGAAGGGTTAAAAAGCCACAACTCTTCCACTGCGGGAGGAGTCATGGCTTGGTGTTATTAAAATCAATGTTTACTATTCTATCACACTCAGTTTGCCCTGCATGTTGTAGAAGCTACCGTCGGGAGCGGCAATGTTGGTCCACACGGTACCGGTGTTGTAGTTCTGCACGTGCACCACGTTGGACTTGGTGGAGTTGGGCTCCGACCAATAAACCATGAACACGTTGGGCGAAACCTCCACTACGGTAGGCAGCACGCTGTCGGTGACGCCCTTGTAGTCGCCGTTGAGACCTACGAACGTCATGTGGTGGGCATCCTTGAAGGAGTTGCGGAAGGCGAAGGCACCGAAGTCCACCTTGATGGCGCGGCCGATGGGTGGATAGGGGCTGAAGATCTTCCATTCCTGCTCACCCTTGAAGACCTTGGCACCGAACACCAGATTGTCTTTGCCGGGCAACTCGGGATAGAGCTTTTCCATGGCCGAAATCAGCTCGGCGGCATCATGACTCTTTGCGGCAGCCTGACGGTAGTCGGCGAGATACTTGCTGATGACGTCGAGCAAGGCAGGCTGATTGCCACTGCTGATAAAGTGTGAGGGCACGACCGTAGCGGGATTGAGCTGCTTGATGGCGCTGATGGCATTTTGCCAGAGTTCAATGCCTTTATCACCCTGGGTGTCAGCCATCCAGGGATGTCCCTCATTGGCCACACTGCTGGCACCTACGACAGCGCGCAGACTCGGTATCCACACGAAGGGATGGGCGGAGTCGTCCTTGCTGAACTTGATTTGCAGTTCATTCCCCTCGATAGCAGGCAGCGAGTCGACAGGCTGCGGCACGAGGAGCGTATCGGGAGCATCAGCGCCCATCTGCTCTTTCCACACGCCGAGCTTGAAATCTTTGGAAGCCTCGATGAGGTAGGCGGTCTGTGCCGTGGAGATAATCTGTGCCTCGGGGAAGGCCTTGCGGATGACGTCGAGACCAAAATAATAATCGGGGTCGTGATAGGACACGAAGACATACTTCAGTTTCTTCTTCAGTCCTTTGATTTCCTTGACGACTTCCTCGGCAAACTGTTTCTGAAACTGAGCGTTGATGAGGGCAGCGTCCTTCTTGCCATAGACGATGGTGGAAGTGACGGGGAAGATAGCCTTCGGTCCGGGATTGTAGACCTTAAGCTGCAGGCCCTTGGCATAGCCGACTAAGGCAAGCAGCATGAAAGCAAAGAATAATGTAAGTTTCTTCATATAAATATTGCGATTTACTTTATTGATAATGTTTTTATCATTTTCTTTCCATTTGCAAAATTAAAGCATTATCTTTGTTCCCGATTTGCAAATATTGCCAAAGAGTTATCATATCTCGCCAAAAGCAATATCAATAGAAGACCATAAAGAGACAGGAAATGAACGAGGAACAAAGAACTTTCATCAATTCAGTAGGCGCCGCCTCGAGCGACAAGGTGTTTGTCAAGGTCACTGGACGCGAGGGCATCAACCTGGAACCCTACAGCCTCAATCGCATTCAGCTGGTCGAGGCGGTCACGGGTACGCTGCACGTGATGGTGAACGATCGGGAATATTTCGTGCCGGAAGGTTATGCCTGCTGGATACCGAGCAATACCGTACATGCGCTGACCAGCTGCAACCGCCGCATCGTCCTTCGCTTTTTCTTTTTCTCGCCAGAGGATGCAGCGGATAGCAAGGCCGACAATTTCTCCGTTCATTATGTCTGTCCATGGGCCTCGACCAATTTTCGCTTCATCGTCGGGTATGGTCCAGTCATCAGCCGAGACGACACAGGGCTCTATGCCTTCTGTCTCTCTTTCTTCCACACGTTCCGTAAGGAGGAGAGGCAGGTGATGTTGCCACTCAGAGGCATTGACGCCGACACGCCGCCCACGCTGCGCAAGGCGATGGCCTACCTGCACGTCCATCTTGCCGACAACGTAAAGGTTGAGGACACCGCAAAGGCCGCCGGAGTCTCACCGCGAACGCTCAGCCGACTCTTCAGTGAGGCCGGCACGACGTTCAGCGATTACCTGTGCTATCAGCGCGTGATACGTGCCCTGGAACTGATGGCCGACAACACCATGGCCCTTAAGGAAGTGGCTTATGCCACCGGCTTCAGTACCCCCGCCAACTTCAATCGTGCCTTCAAACAAGTGATGGGAGTGCCGCCCTCAGAAATGCGGAAACGGCAAAGTAATTCATAATTCATAATTTTCGGCTGGCGCAACTGATGTTAGTAGGAGGGTCGTCATTCCTGACGACCAAGAAAGGAGGTCCGATAGCAGACCCACCTCCTCCCCTTCCCTACAAAGGGAGGGGAGCTCAAACACGGGACGCCGCATGGTAGGAGGCTCATCAGGAATGACGACGCTACATGCCGATTCTATTTCTCACTCCTATCACAGCAAATCCGACTGAGCACGAGAAAGAAAATTATTAACGCTTCGGCAAGATTCATATTGTGGCCTTCAGCCATATTTATAACAAACATCACTTACAGATGATGCGTGACAACTGTCACGTTTATTCGTGACAATCGACACGTTCATACGTGACAACTGTCACGTTCATGCGTGACAACTGTCACGTTGTTTCGTGACAACCGTCACGAAACATTAATCACATAGAGCACAATGAGCCACAGAAAGTCAAGCAGTCAGTTGACTACATACTTTCTGTGGCTCGGTATGATAAATTCTGCTCAATACAGACTAAGACCTAAATGCTGAACTCGTTGAGACCTTCGTGGAGCGCCAGCTGCTGCCCTTGCCAAATGAAGATACCGCTAAGGCCCTTCGGCAACTCGATACGGGCTTTCAGCTTCTTTCCCTTCAGTTGATAGTTCACGCCGATGATCCCCCTCGGATGAGGCATGCGTCCGCCAATCCGAGTGAGTCCACACAAGTGCGGCTCTATCCTGACCGAGGCGAATCCGGCAGAATCGGAATCAATACCCAGCAGCGTGCGCATAAACTCAATGTTGGGACTCGAGCCCCACGCGTGGCAGTCGCTGCGGGTAGCCTCGACGTCTGAGGTCTCGCCCCAAGTAGTCATTCCGAGGTCGATATTCTCCTTCCACTTGCCGAGCCACTGCAGGTAGTGGTCGCCCAAACCGGCATGGATCATCGCCTGATGGGTGTAGAACTTGAAGTAGATGGAGGCCGGCGCCAGAGTGGTGTCGCTCTCTATGGCCCTGCCCATCTCGGTCGCGCTGTCGCCCTCAACGAGTCCTGTGAGGATGGCAAGGGCTGCCGCGTGCTGCGAGAATACGTCAGAGTCGGCGCGGTCTGAGTAGAGTCCACGCCCTGCACGCCAATAGCGCTGCTGTATCGACTGCCGCAACTGCCCGGCCCGTGCCTGATAGAGCGAGACAAAGTCATTCATCCCGAAATGCCGCTCCAAGTCGGCAGCCATCTGATAGGCATAGAGCAGCTGTAGGTCCATCACGGCATTGCAGCCATCGCTGCCGGGCTGTGCCACGCCGTCTTTCCAGTTGGTCCGGCCATCCACCCAGTCGGTAAAATCCCAGCCGGGTACGCTCCCCACCCGACCGTCGGCCTGCTGATAATGGTGGAAGTAGTCGAGGATGGCTCTCATGCCCATCAGTTTGTCTTTTAGGAAGTCCATGTCGCGGCCATACATCATATAGTCGTGAAGGGCATAGATATAATGCAGGGCGTAGGTGGGAATCCACTGCGGCAGATTGGAGGGGTAACGGCTCTGGGTCACTCCGGCTGCACTGCGGCTGCGGTCGGCCATATTGAGGAAGTTCCTCACCAGTCGTTCGTCGCCAGTCATCATCAGACTCACCAGCGCCTGGATACGGGCGTCGCCAAAGTATTGCAGCTGTTCATAATAGGGGCAGTCCATATAGGTCTCCATGGCACAGAGGCGGGCCGTGCGCCATCCGATATCCATCATCTGCCGGAGCATCTTGCTGTCGGTGTCCAGACTGGCCTGCAGACGGAAGGGGAAACCGGTGAACTCTCCCTGCAGACTGTTGACGGCGAGCGGCTCATCGGCCGTATGCACGCGGAGCACGATGTAGCGGTAGGTGCGCCAGCTCATGGGCGTAAACAGCTGGTGGGCACGTCCGTCCGGCAGGATGCTGTCCCTGCGGCCCACGAAGTGCTTGCCCTCAAGGTCATTGCGGTTGCCCTTGCGCATCCGGACGTCGTAGAGCCCCTCGGCATAGCCCAGCACGACACTGCCTCCGCGGCCCCAGCTGAAGTCCAACGTGGGATAGGCATTGGTGAGGTAGCGCTGGTCGAAGATCAGTTCGGCATCGGAGTGCGGAGCCACCACGATGGAGTCAAGGCCAAGGAAGTCGCCCAGGCGATGCTTTACTCCCACAACCTTCCTCAGCGTGAGCAGCTTTTCGGGCGAAAGTTCCATCTGGGGCAGAGGATTCTGTTGAAGCAGCCATCCGGGATAGGTGCCCCATGGAGAGCAGACGTCCTTGTCGGTGAAGGGTGCCACCACCTCGGCCGGCTTCCAACGGCTCAGGTCGGCAGTAGGCTCATTCCAGTCGGCCACGGTCTGCCGCATATCGACCATCTCTCCGGGTCCTGCAGCATAATAGCCGGGCACGCTGACAGACAGGGGAGCATATGCACGGTCGAGGATGCACTTCCAGCTGCTGTCGGTCATCAGCAGGCGGGCAGCATCGTCGACGGGACGCAGCATGAAAGCCGTGCGATAAGTCATATTGGCCTCCGGACGCAAGGCGCCCTCGTTGACCACCTTGGCCACGACCACGTTGATGCCCTGACGCAGATAGGGAGCCAGGTCGATGAGGTCGCAGTTCCAGTGGCTGAGATCGCTCCGGGCCGGCCCCAGCGCCACCTGACGGCCGTTGACAAAGAGCTTATAGCGGTTGTCGCCCGAGACCTGCACTCTCATGGACTTGGGCACCGACGAGAGCCGGACATCCTTGCGGAAATAGTAGACGCCATAATCGTGCGGGCTCCCCTCGGGACTGCCTATCCAGCCTTCCTGCGGTCTAAACGGTCCCTGTGCACCGGCGCTGAGCACGGTGCACAGGAAAAGAACGATAGTAAGAAAAATGCTTCTCATTGACGAGACTTCCAATTATCACGTTTCCACTGATAGTAGTCCTCCCAGAACTCCAACTGCTCGCGGTTGGGCACGTTGATGATGTCGGTCTTGTCGTCCTTGAAGTGCATCACCGTCTTGCGGTCCTGGTTGTAGAGGGGCCACTGGGGCAGACCTGCGCCATTGGGGTTGCCGGTCTTGACGAAGTTGGTCCAGTATTGTATCATCAGCTTGGCGGTCTTCACCTCACCCTCGGTCATGCCGTCAGCTCCATAGAAGGGATAGAACATGTAGGAAAGGTCGGTGGCATGACCTGCTCCACGGGTCTTGAGTCCGGGACCGGCCCAGTTGAAGTGCTGCATCTGGTCGAAGTAGTAGACGAAGACATTCTTCTTGCTCTTTGCCTGCTGCAAGCGTGCCCAGGCAAATGAGGGCCATGCGAAGGCTGTCTCGCGGAACTGGTCGGAGAGAGCGTAGAACGTTGCCTCGTCGGTCTCGGCCGGGTAGAGCTGCATCACGCGGTCGGCCCACTTGCCATAGATGCGGCGCATGTCGGACTGATACTGGGCCACAGTGATGGGACGGCAGAACATCGTGCCCTCGTCAGAGTTGGTGCCGATGATGACATTCACGTCGTTGAACTCTCCCCGCTGATACATCTTATATTGGTCGTCGACAAGCACTTTGCCGTCTACGCAGGGCCAGAAGCCGCCGACACCTGTGGTCTGCTTGTCGTTGACGAGCTTCTCGGCAGGCATCTTGCGCAATTCCTCAAGACTGCTGGCTCCCATGCGCTTCATGAAGTCCAGTCCGTGGGCCTCGGCGCCCTTCTGATCGCGTATGCCATCGTTGTTGAAGCGTACGCTGTCAACGGGCTGGAAGTTGCCGCCACTCTGCGAGATGGCCTGCTGGAAGAGTCCCTTGGCTGCCGGAGCGCCGCAGAGCATGCTCACAGAGATGGCTCCTGCCGACTCGCCGAAGATGGTCACGCGGTTGGGATCGCCTCCAAAGGCTGCAATATTGTCGTGAATCCACTTCAAGGCCAGTATCTGGTCCATCAGACCGTAGTTGCCGCTCGTGCCGCTCTCCTTTGTAAGTTCGGGCAGGGCGAGGAAACCCAGGGCTCCCGTGCGGTACTCGATGCTGGCAAAGACGATGCCGTTTTCTACGTAGGGGCGGGGATTGCAGTTGATGGCCGAACCGGTGATGAAACCACCGCCATGAATCCAGACCATCACAGGCAGCTTCTCGTCTGCGCTCTTGGCCGCGGTGAAGACGTTCAGGTGAAGACAGTCCTCCGACATGCCCTGCACCCTCGCCTTCTTGGGCTGGTTGGGATCGACGGGCTGCTCTGGCTGGTCGGCAAACTTGTTGGCCTTGAAGGTTCCCTTCCACGACTTCAGAGGCACGGGGGCTTTCCATCTGAGATTGCCCACTGGCGGCAGTGCATAGGGAATGCCCTTATAGGCTGCGTAGCCGTTCTCGACAACGCCCTCTATCTTACCTTGGGCGCAAGTGGTTTTCAACAACACCTTGGCAGGCTGGGCTGCTTGGGCAGCGCCTATGCCCAGAAGGGCAAAGGCTGCCAGACAGATTATATTGCGTAATTTCATAATTTAGTGACGATTTAATATTGTGGATAACTGTGGATTAGAAATTGATGTGGGCTGCCAGTTCAACGGTGAAGGGGCGGATGTAGGAACCCGACATGAGATAGTGCTTGAAGGGCGTGGTGTCGGTCACCAGGTCGGCCGAGGCAATGCTGCCGCTGGCTCCCTTCTGGTTGAGGAGGTTGACGAAGTTCAGACCGAAGCTCACGTGCTTGTTGAGCGTATAGTCAAGTCCGGCAAAGGTCTCCCAACGTCCGTTGAACGTGAGGCTGTTGGTGCGGTTGATGTATTGCTTGCTGAAGTAGCGGAAGCTGGCCCATACGCGGAACTTGCTGAAGGCATAGCTGGGATCCAACTCGATGAGCACCTTGCTCACGCCAGTGGTGTAGTTATCGTTGAAGCTGAAGTCGTTGGTCGTACCGTCGGAGAAGGTAACAGCCATGTCGAAGTCCTTAAACTTGGGGCTCTGCAGTGTCAGCAAGCCGTGGAAGTTGAAGCCCTTGAACGGGGTGAGCACGACGTCTGTGGTCCATCCGATAGTCTGCACAGCGTAAGTTGTGGGCAGCGTGACCACATCTGTGGAATTGTTGGGATTGGTGAACTGCACGTTACGCTGATAGTTGGTCTTCTTGATAAATGAGAGCTGCGAGACCAGTTTCATCCAAGGAGTGTTCCAGAAGAGCCCACCCTGAGCAAAGTAGGTGTTGATGGCATCGGTGTTCGGCATGTTGGGTCCTGCATAGTTGGGTGAGCCAGCAGCCTGCTTGGTATAGATAGCCTGAGCCATGAGGCCAAAGCCCTTGGCGAGGGTATAGCGTGCGCTGAGCGTAGCGGCCGGATTGAAGTTGTTGAACTTCTGGCGAGTGAGGGTGGCCTGCTTCAGGCTCCAGTTGTTGGTGCGCAGGTTGTTATCATACTGAATGGTGTTGCCCGATGTATCTCCCCAGGCCATGGCATTGCGTCCGCCAATGGTGTAGTATTCCAGTCGAAGTCCGGCAGAGAGCCACAAGCGGTCTGTTGCCTGCCAGTCATCGGTAGCATAAAGAGCAGTCTTCAATTCGTGGAAGTCGTAATATTCGCCGCCAGAGTTATAGCCAAACGACTGATTGCCGCCGAGGTAAAGCCATACGGGATCTTTCTCCACAGTGTGGGTGAACAGTGATGAGCTGTTGTCTACTTTAGGCAGCATCCACCAAATGTTGGCTCCGACGCGCCAGTTGTGCTTGCGGTTGGCTGTGAATCCTTTCAGTTCGGCTGTGTTGTACCAAGCGCGTTCGTAGCCATTCTCCACCATGAGGTAGCGGGTCTGGTAGTCGCCCGTGAACACGTCGCCAGCCTTGTGGTCGCCTGTAGCTGACCCATAAGTGTAGGGGCTGTTCTTTCCGGCTGTTCCGATACCAGCCAGTGACAGACCGGCATAATGCACATTAGCATAATGGTATTTCGACATGAAGTCGAACTCCATATTGGGACGGAGATGATATTTGAAAACTAGACTCAAGTCCTGGCTCATGGCTCTCGACTGTCTTGAGATGGTCCTCATCTGACCAGTAACCACATCCATGTAGGTGAGCTGCTGATCGGCAGGAAGGTAGCCGTCCTTACCCAGGTCGAATCCGGGCATCTGCTTCACGCTTCCGTCACCCTCATAGTAGAACGGTCCGGTGGCATCACCCTTGTCGGTCAGCGTACTATATTTATAGTTAAGGCTCAGGCTGCCTTTGTCGAAGTGCTTCGTGAGACCGGCCATCACCTGACGCATGTTGCCGGCCAGCTGCACGTCCTTCAATTTGTTGTTGCCCGGATCGAGATTAGCGTAGGCACTCACGGCATAACTCCAACCATTCTTGATAGGACCGGAGAGTGATACGTCGAAGCGCTGAAGTCCATGCGAGTTGGTGGTGTAGTCGGCCAAGCCGAGGAACTTGTCGCCGCCCTCACGCATCCAGCAGTCCACGCCATAGTTGATAGCACCGTTTGTGATGGCGCTCTCCGACAGCGACTGCACGCCAATGCGACCATACTGCGGGCCGCCTGCCCAGTAGAAATAAGGAAGCATAGGCCACCATGTCCAGGATACGGGTGAACCATCCTCATAGATGGTAGCAGACATCTCGGCAGGCAAGCCAATAGAGATCTGTCGGGGCTGGTTGTCAGCCGATGCGTTCAGCATGACGTTGCGGTTCTTTACTTCCTTATTGTCTGGCACAGAATCTTTGGCAGCTTGTTTACTGGCATCGTCCTGTGCATACACGTGAGCGGATGCTAAAGGAAGCATGAGCGCTGCAGCGATGGGAGATAATTTGTTGATCATTTGTTTTTTGTCTTTGGAAATTTTCTGCTGCAAAATTACATCTTCCGCTCCTATTTGCTTTTACCTCGCATCTTTTCAAGTTGCTCATGCGTATTTTTCTGTTTACCAAAACTCTAATTATTTGATTAATAATTTTATATTATAAACTTAATCACTTATAATACAATAAGTTATAGAAATTGTTATTTCTCATCAAGATTCGCTTTTATAAGCCCATTAAACAATTAATAAGATACCATAAATCAAATGCATAGAATCAATGGTCAAATGAATATTTTGGTATTTAAACTTGCTGATATGCAAATAGTTCGCTATCTTTGCAAAAAACTAAACCATTTTGATCATGAGGACCTACCTGCCTCTACTCTTAATCCTATTCATTTGCGCTGGTTGTAGTCATACCAGTGTTAAGCCTCATAAAACTGCGGGCCAGGCTTTCTCTGCTGTGCTCAGTTCACCAACGCCCACCAGCCTCAACCGTGACGCCGACGGAATGCTGTGGATAGGCACGCAACATGGCCTGAATATCTTCGACGGCCACTCCTACCAAATTTTTACGCATGAGGCAAACAGCGAGTCGAGCCTGCCTTCCAGCGAAGTGAACCGCATTTTCCGCGACAGGGACGACCAAATGTGGGTATGCACTTCGCAGGGCATCTGCGTGAACACAGGATTAGGCCAGTTCAAGTCGTATCCCACAAATGCTTCCACCCACAATGCACAGTGCCTGTTCCAGGATGCTCAAGGCCGCATGCTGGCCATTTATGGCAATGAGCTTTGCATGCTCCGCACCGATTCCTTCCAGCGCGTGCTTCGCCTGCCTTTCTCTGTGAACAGCAGGCCACGCCAGGCCGACATCTATCAGAGTGGTGATGGCCGGTTGGTCATCAACGACGGCATCTTTGTCCTCAGCTGCGACAGCGCTTTCCGGCGTCTCTCCTATCTTTCAATGACGCCAACCGACTACCGCTCTGCCGCCAACGACAAGATCATCGTCATCACTTCGCTGACATCGGGACTGACCGTCTACGACAAGCGCAATCTTAAAGTCCTGCATCATGATCCTGATGCTGTGAGATTTGTCGTGGATCAACTGCTTTTCTATAAAGACAAGCTGCTGATCAGCACCGATGAAGGCCTGTATGGTCTCGGACTGAACGACTACAAGCTGCAGAAGATGCCAGCACAAGTGCAGGACAACATAGACTACCGGTCGCTTGAGACGCTATTTGCCGACAGGAAGGGGAATCTGTGGGCTGGATATTTCCAGAAAGGATTCAGGAGAATCGATATCAATAGCCAGAATTATGCGCAGTCGGAGTCGGAACGCCTCACCAGGCTGCTTCCTGCGCAGCGCATCGCGTCGCTTGTCAGTGACGGCCGAAAGCATTTGATGGGGGCTATGCTCAACGACAGTCTATTTTTCTTCAATGCCCACACCAATCAACTGTCGACCTACTCTTTGGAAGATTTCATGCCCATCCATTCCCGGCAGCACATACTCAATACAGGATTTTCTGCCCAGCGTTTCTGGGTGGTCACCACCTCCCACGTGTTCTGTCTGCATGCAGCCGACGGTCTTCGGCTCGACTATTTCTACGACGAAGGCCTCAACGAGCGGTCCACGCAGAAGCAAGCGCTTGCCACCCCTGTGGGCATAGAGGTGATGCTGGACAACGGCGGAGTCATCATCACCGACGCACTCCACCGCGGCAGCTATGTGAACAAACTTTTCAAAGCCTCAGCCAACGTGGCGCCCATCGTGAGCGAGCGGGGCGACGTGGCGACGCGGGCTTTGTCGCGTCCTGTGCTCGCCAGCAAACTGCCCAACGGCATCCAACCCATCTGCCGGACCGTGGTTTCGGGCAGAAACTTTGTGGGCACATCCGGAGGACTCTACTCCTTCGCTGGCGGCGGGAAGGCTGTGGCTGTCAAGACGGTTTCTCCCCATCCCGTGACGAATGTCGTAGCCTTGGGCAACAGGCTCACTTATACCCAGGACAACAGAGTATGGTTGCTTTCGCCTGATACGCAGACCTCCCTCTGCATCTGGCAAGCAAGCACCGGTGAGCCCATACAAGACAACAGCCTTTGCGCGCTGGATCAGTCGAAACTGATCTGCCTGGCTTCAAAACAGTTGAGACAGATTGACCTCGCATCTATGCAGAAGTCCAGCCAACCGTTCCAGCTCATCATCCAAGACGTCATAGTAGACGGCAACGACAGCCTGCGCCTGCAATGTGGTCTTTCGCAGGTCAATGCCGACACACGCGTCATCCTGAGCCATAATCAGAACAGCTTCAAACTTCACTTTGCCGCCATCGACCATGGCCTCACTGGAGCTTACACCTACCGCTATCGGCTGAAGGGGGCCGAGAACACTTGGCACGACGACGGTCAGGGCGAGGCCAGCTACAACCTGCTTCCACCGGGCAACTACACCTTCGAGGTGAGGGCACAGAGCCGTCTGCATCCCCAGTCGGTGCGCACGGCCACAGTCCGCATCCGCGTTCTCCCCCACCCTCTGCTCTCGGCTTGGGCATGGATGGCCTATGCTGCGATTGCCCTGTTGCTGGTCTATTACATCAACCATCTCTACCTACGCATTCACGTGGAGCGACTCAATGCCAACGCCGCTGAGGAGAGCCGGAGACAGGCGCACCACATCAACGAGATGAACATGCACTTCTTTGCCAACATATCCCACGAATTCCGCAATCCCATTGCCATGATCAGCGGACCGGTCGACGTGCTGCGCAAAGACAAGGAACTCTCGAAGAACAGCCAGAACATGGTCAAGCTCATCTCGCAAAGCTCTACCATTCTGTTGCGGCTCATCAACCAAATGCTGGATTTCAACAAGTTGGAGGACGACGCCCTGCGGCTTTCTGTTGAGGAGGCCGATGTCGTTGACTTCGTCGAAGGACCTGTAAGCCATTTTGAAGTGTCGGCGGCAGAGAAGGGCATCACCATCACGCGCCGGGGCATGGACGCACCCATCATCGCCATTGTCGACCTCGACAAGATAGGCAAGACCACCGACAACCTGCTACGCAATGCCATCCTGCATACTCCACAGGGCGGAACGATTGAAATCGCCATGGGCCGCGAGGCGGATAACTTCTATATAAGGGTTACCAATACGGGCGAGCGGATACCCGACGAGGCCCTGCCCGACATCTTCAAGCGCTACTACATGGCCACATCGAAGGCGGCCGACTGGGGAGCCGGCATCGGTCTGCACTACGTACGTTCGCTCGTGGAGCTGCATCATGGCAGCATCAAGGCGGAGAATACCGACCAGGGCGTCAGCTTCACCATGCGTTTCCCCACAGCCCCGGATGCCTACAAGGACAGCGAATGGGCCCACAGACAGCTAGAGCAGAGCGAACAGTATTCGCAAACCGACGAGATTCCCAGAGGACAACGCCACGATGAGGACACGGCCATCACTGCAGAGGGCAAACCAAAGATGGTGATTGCGGAGAGCGACGTCAACATCGCCTACTTCCTTCGTAAGCTTTTCGAGGAACAATTCGTCGTATACAACCGCTACGACACGGTCAAAGCCTACGACACGGCAACAAGTGTAATGCCCGACATCATCCTCTGCGAAGTGGGGAAGGATAAATCTGCCTCCTTCGAGTTCTGCAAGAGTATCAAGCAGAACGAGACCACAGCCGACATTGTTTGGATATTTCTTGCCTCAGACACGTCTCCCGACAATCAGGTGAGCGGCATGGAGGCTGGCGCCGACACCTATCTCATCCGACCTTTCGCCACCGACTATCTACTGCAGGTCGTAGCCAACCTTGTCACGCGACGACAGAGATGGACAGAACTCAAACAGCAAGTAGGCATAGCCTCGCAACAGGACAGCAAGCAGGACATCAGCGCCAAGGACAAACTCTTCCTCAAGCAGCTCGACAAGTTCATCGAACAGCATCTGACGGATGGCGACCTCGACATCGCACGGCTGGTGAGGACAACGCTGGTGAGCCGGGCCAAACTCTACGCGCTCGTCAAGTCGCTCACGGGCTGTACACCCAACGAGTATTTCCGCAACTACAAGCTCGACAAGGCAGCCGTCATGCTCAAGACCGGCCGCAAGACGGTGTCGGAAGTGTCCGACGAATGCGGTTTCTCTTCCATCGCCTATTTCTCCCGCACCTTCAAGAAGCGGTTTGGCGTGTCACCGAAAGACTATAGCTAAAAGAAGACCCACCTCCTACCAAACCCACCTGGACCCACTTCCTACCCCTCCCTACAAAGGGAGGAGGGCGCAAATGCGGGACGCCGCATGGTAGGAGGTCGTCATTCCTGACGACCAAGAAAGCACACCGAATGAACATCAGAAGTAAATCATTCAGGGATAGGAAAGTCGGCATTCACTTCTTTCTTGGCCGTCAAGAATGACGGCCCTCCTATGCGCTCCTAACATTTACTCCCCGCTTGCTTCTCCCCTCCCTCCGTAGGGAGGGGTTGGGGGTAGGTCTAGCTATGGGTGGGGCCAGCAGAGGGACTGCTTACCGTCCACTCAGAATATCTGCGGCCTTGTCTTTGTCGGAGGAGAAATCAAACACCCGATAGATGTCGGAGGCGTTCTGTGGGTCAACGATACGGGGAGCCATCATCCGCAACACCTTGAACTTGGAATCGCTGAAGGAGAACAACTTGAGCAGACTGGCCACCTGACAGCAATTGAACCAACAACCCAGACAGGCCACCTCGATAAGGTCGAAACGATTGCTGTCGAAACTTGCGTCCTTTACCTTATTATATAATACGGAGAATGACTCGTTGTCGAGTTCATAGTAGCCTGGATTTACTGCTGGAGGATTAGGACAGACACCGGGACGACGGCCGTAGCCCACAGGGGCATTGGTATCTCCGTCTATGGTCGATGACTGATAAGCTCGAACTTGGTTGTCTCGGCCGAAGAATACCAAGATACGGGTGACATAATTACCAAGCAAGGGCGTCTTTATATACTCCCAGATCTCACCAGTCTCGTCGAAGCTTGTGTTCTCCGGTTTGCCCAGAATCTCCATCACCTGGTCTTTTGTCATGCCCCGCTCAACGTTTCTTTTTGCCATTACACTCAAGCTGCATGTCAGCAACATGATGCAGATGAGCAGCGCTGTCTTGTTATTTAGAGATTTCATAGTCTACGTCTTTTTATTCAGATGCAAAAATAATGGTATGCAACATGATACAGCAGAAGATTTCCCTAAAGTACGATAGGGAAAAGCCTATGAAGAAGGACCCACCCCCACTAGACCCACCCCTCAGTCCCCTCCCTACAAATTAAACAGATTGTCACTTTATTGTCGAATTTGAGAATTTTTTTTGTGTAGGGAGGTTTGGCTAGTGAAGATCTCGGAGGTTTTGTTACAGCCTCTACAAAGGGAGGGGAGCCAACATCGGAGCGTAGGAGGGCCTAACATTTACTCTTGCTTGATTCTCCCCTCCCTCTGTAGGGAGGGGTTGGGGGTGGGTCTTCTTTCTAGCCAGTCGAGGAAGGGACGCAAGACCTTGGCAGAGGGATTGGCCTCACGCTGAGAGAGCTGGATGTCCTCGCCCATTCCGTTGAGCACGTTTAACTTGTATTTGCTCTCGTTGTCCATGTTCCTCACCTTCTCGCGCACGTCAGAAGCGTCCTGACCTTTTGACAACGCTTCGACCATCTCCGCAGCATAGCGGCACATGTCGCCCACCTTGCTGACGAAGGGCCGAATGTCGGTCCAAAGCAGGCGGTCGGATTCATTGGCCGAATGCTCCAATGCTGAGAGGGAGTCGGCAGCGGCCGTGAGGGAATTCAGTTCCTGAAGCAGTGCCTCCGCACTGCACTTGCAGGCAGGATTGGACTTATAGGCACGGATGCAGTCGGAGAGACGGGTCGAACGGTCGTAGGTGGAGATATTCGACATGAGGCGGAAGGCCTGGGGCCACAGGTTGCCAAACACGGCATGCAGCGCGGCCATCCAGGAGCGGTCGTTGTCGAAGGCATGGCGGTTCCAACCGTAGTCGCCCACGCCGAAGAGAGCCACCTTGCTGGCAGCGCCCTGCTGCATGGGATTGCTGATGAGCGTCTTCACCCCACGCAGGTCGGGATCCATCGTGGCGTTGCGGTCGATGTGGGCCTCGTCGGCAAAGTTGCGATAAGAGTCGAGCATGAAAAGCTTGTCCATATCGTTGTCGTTGCAGGGATAGTTCCACCACCAGGCCACCTCGCGTCCCAGCCAGCTGCTCACCTTTGCGGGGTCCTCACTGTTCGGCACCGTCCAGATGGCACGGCCGGTGATATAGATGTTCACCTTCGAGGGCGTGCTGCTTAGCGACTGGAAGAACGTCTTGGCCTTGGCCTCGTCCACCCAGGAGTAGGCATAGAGCTGCGGCACGTAGTGGAGCGGTTTCACGGTGTCGGCTGGAAGGGCGCGACGGGTGTTCCACTTCTCGTCGATGAGCTGCTGCAGGCGGGTCAGACGGTCGGCGCCCAACTTGAGCGAGGCTGCGTCGTCGGGCACACCCACATCGTCGACGAAGACGCCGAACTGGCGCACGCCGAGTCGGTGCATATCGGCAAACTTAGCCATAATCCGGTCGAGCACGTCGGTCTTCTCCGGGTCGGTAAAAGCCTGTCCGGGATGGATGGCCCAGATGAAATTGACCTTGCACTGGTGGGCCACGTCGGTCATCGAGCGCAGCATGTCCTGCGAGAGATAGCCCAGTTCCCGCTCCTTAGCAGTAATGGTCGTCGGGTAAGGCTTGTCCCAATAGCGCGAATGATAGGGGTCGCTCTTGGCGCCATACATATAGGTATTCATCTTGTAGCGCGCCATGAAGCGGAAGAGGTCCTCGGTCACCTCCTTGCTGTAGGGCACGCCGTAATATCCCTCGATGACGCCACGGTACTGCGTGTCGGCATAGTCGTAGATACGCACCTTGCGCAGTTGGTCTCTGTCGGCATCCAGCATCTGCTCGAGTGAGGCCAGACCGCAGAACACGGCATCGGTGTGCTCACCGAGGATCACGACTTCCGCCTTTCCGCCCTGTCCGCCAACGACGGCGATGGCATGGCGGTCGTACTTAGGCTGGGCAAACACCGAGCGGTCGAGCTGAAAACTGGCGGCAGCCTTGTCGGCAGCGTCGCCCGAACCGTTGATACCCAGGACGACGGTCATGCGGCCATCGACGGCCTTCTTGCCCACGACGGGCGTGATGCCATGCTCAGAAAGCACCGACTTGGCACGGTTGACGGTGTACACATCGCAGCCGCGGCCCACGATCAGCGTGGCCTCTGCGGTGGTGGGCACGGTACCGTCCTCGACAACCTGCTGCTGGGGCACGGGCCAGATGTCGTAGGCCGAGCCTGTGTTGTGGGCCAGCGCACCGGCGGTTAAGAAAAAGAGAAATAGAAGGCACAGCATCAATCGGGCTGGTGCCTTAAGCTTAAGTGACTTGATTTTCATTGCTTTATGGATTCGTCTTTATTGGTCTGCATGATTCATTACTCTCTGGAGCTGTTCCTGCAACTCCCTGACCACCGCCGGCTTCTTATCGGCTAGGTTATGGTCTTCGTGCTGGTCCTTGGTCAGGTCGTAGAGCTGTGGCTTGTCGTCGTAGCCCGTCTCTATCTGCTCATTCTTCATAATCTTATAGGGATGCTCGCAGGGCGAGATATACTTCCACTTGCCCGTACGCAAGGAGAGGGTGTGGTTGGCGGCTTCCTCCACCACCCAGGGGCGGTCGGTGTGGTCTTTTCCCATCCAGGTGTCCCAAGCCTTGAAGCTGTCGGGCGCGGCGCCCTTGGGCAGTCTGGCATTCAGCAGCTGTCCCAGCGAGGCCATCAGGTCGATTTGCGACACCAGCGCTTTGGAGACACTTCCCCGCTCCACATGTCCCGGCCACCACACGATAGCCGGCACGTGGGTACCGCCCTCAAAGGCACTGTACTTGTTGCCCCGAAGCGGTCCGGCCGGCCGATGCCCGTTGAGCAGTTCGGCCGCACGGTCCTTATAGCCATCGTTCACCACGGGACCATTGTCGCTGCTGAAGATGATGAGCGTGTTGTTGTCGAGTCCCAGTTCTCTCAGCGCCTGCATCACCTGTCCCAAGCTCCAGTCAAGCTGGGCTATCACGTCGCCCCGCACGCCCATGTTGCTCTTTCCCCGGAATCGCTCGTTGGGGAAGCGGGGCACGTGGATGTCGTTGGTGGCGAGATACATGAAGAAGGGCTGCTGACGGTGCTGCCGCATGAAGCCGATGGCATGCCCGATGATGGAGTCGGCCAAATGCTCATCCTTCCACAAGGCGCGGCCGCCACCCTTCATATAGCCGATGCGGCCAATACCGTTGACGATGGCCTGGTTGTGGCCGAAGTCGGACTGCTGGTTATAGCACAGCTCGGGATGCTCCTTGCCCGTGGGCTCACAGGGGAAAGGACGCTCGTAGCTCACCTCTATGGGCGCCGACGGGTCCCAGTTGGCCACGCGGCCATTCTCGATGAACACGCAGGGCACGCGGTCGGCCGTGGCTGCCATGATATAGGAATAGTCGAACCCAATGTCAGAGAGTCCCATCGCCAGCGGCGCATTCCAGTCCTGTGTTCCGGTCTTGTCGCCGAGGCCGAGATGCCACTTGCCGAAAGCCGCCGTGACGTATCCCTCATTCTTGAACATGTCGGCCATGGTGTACTGCTCGGGCCGGATAATCATCCCCGCATCGCCACGTGCGATATCGGTGCCGCTCTTGCGCCAGGCATACTGTCCCGTGAGGAGAGAGTAGCGCGAGGGCGTGCTGGTGGCTGCCACGGCGAAGGCATTGTCGAAGCGGCAGCCCTCAGCGGCGAGCCGGTCAATATTGGGCGTGGGCACGTTCTTGCCGCCATAGCACTGCAGGTCGCCATAACCCAGGTCGTCGGCATAGAATACGATGACGTTGGGCCGCTGCTGTTCCTGCGCCATCAGGGTCTGGACCGCCGTCAGGGAGAGTGCGGCTAGATATAAGTCTTTTCTATTCATCGTGATTTTCTGTCATTAATGTTATACCTTCAGAGAAAGCCGGCAGAAGCAGTTGCTCCGACTGCCAGCATGGAATCGAGGAAGATGGTTCTGTCATCTTGGGTTTAAAAATTAGGTTTTGTCTGTGTATTGTTGCAAAATTACGAAGAATTCAAACGTCCACAAAAAATCCCGACAAGTATTAAGGAATATTAGGACAAGGATAATTCACAATTCATAATTCATAATTAGGCTGGCGCGGAATATAATTCATAATTTCGATGACCCTCATACAATTCACAATTCATAATTAGTCGCATCGGATATTTTCTATGTTTGGGTCAGCTGACTCTCTGCGCGCTTTGCGCTAGTGTGCCGCCTTCGGGGCACAACAGCACGTAGTGCGTAAATGGTTCATAGTTATATGAGGCCAGTCATTCCTGAATGTGATGAAAGCATTACGGCACCCGACACACAGTAAATATCCGATGTCCCATAATTTCGGCTGGCGCTCATCAAATTCATAATCAGTCCGGTGCGGACAGGCCATTTCTCATTCAGTCCTTCTCCTCCTCAATCTCGATAAACTGCTTACGATAGACCGACGGTGTGATGCCGACCGACTGCTGGAAGAGCTTGTAGAAGGTGGATGGCGACGTGAAGCCGAGATCCGCATAGAGCTGCTTGAGCGGATAGTCCACGGCATTGCGATCGGAGAGGATGCGCACAGCCTCGCCGATACGATAGGAGTTGATGAACTGCTGATAGCTCATACCACTTTTCTCGCGTATCACCGTAGAAAGATACGTGCGGTTGGTGCCCACCATGGCCGCCAGTTTCTCGCGGGTCAGCTGTGGTGTCTTGTAAGGTTTCTCTTTGTCCATCAGCTCACAGATACGGTCGTAGAGCTGCTGCATGCGCTCGGAGTCGTCGGGCAGACGCGCAGAGAGTTTGTCAGCGTGGGTCTCGTCAGAGAGCTGTTTTTCCAGTTCAGCTATGCGCAGTCGGACCTTCTCCTGGCTCTCGACCTTCTGAACGTTCTGTCTGACTATACGCTTGATGAGCAGGTTGCGCGACCGAAGCACCAGCAGGATGGCCACGAGTGCAACGAGCAGGATAAGGCTGACGACAATCATCATCAGGATGGCCCTGTGCTGGGCCGCAATCTGCTGCCGCTTGGCCTCGTCCTGCAGCTCCTGCTTCTGTAGTTTGTCGAGCATCTCGCGCTCGTTCATCAGCCGGCTCATGTTCATGCGGCTCTCTGTCTCCATACCAGCGTTCGCCTTCAACAGATAATTGATGGCTTCCTCCTTGTTGCCCATCTTGATATCGTTGTCGGCGATGATTCGGTAGCAGTCGATGACCCGGTTGGAGAAAGAATGCTCCTCAGAGGCAGCAAGGGCTTTCCGGGCATAGCCGTTAGAGCCGGCATAATCGCCTTGCAGGTGCAGGACTCGGGCCAACTGAACGTAGACATCCACAAGAAGACTTGTCTGGCTGTATTGCTTGGCCAGCGTATCGGCCTTCAGAGCCAGGCTATAGGCCTGATCGAGATGGCCCAGCTGGGTCTCAATCTCGGAATAGAGCACATAGACCGACGCTATATCGTTGTAGTGATGGCGGTTGTAGAGCTGCAGAGCCCGCCTGACATACTTCTGGGCCTGAGTGTAGTTGCCCTTCTGCTTATAGTATAGGGCTAGATAGTAGACGCCCATATACTCCTGCTCGATGTCTTTGTGCTCCAGTCCGTACTGATAGATACGCTTGGCATGGTTGAAGCCATCCTTGCCGATGGCCGACTGCGAGAGGATGAGCAGATTGCCATAGACGCGGATCTTCAGACTCTCGTAATGGGCCGACTCGGCAAGGTCAAGACTCATGAAGAAGAACCGCTGCGCCAGGAAGTTGTTGTTATTGTACAATGCATGATAGATTCCGCGGGCATTCATCACCAGAGCACCGATGGAATCGTTGTGCGTCTCGCGTCCCAGGTTCCAGGCCGTGTCGAAAGACTGTTCAGCCCGGCCACCCTTGCCCGTGAACATCAGCGAGAGACCCTCGTAGAAATAGGCGTAGCCCAGACCGCGCTTGTCGCTAATTGAGCGCGACTGTGCCTTCAGCTTCTGCGAGAGGCTGGACAGAGAGGCATAGTTTGAGTTGGACCGGGCATGCTCACACTGGTGCAAGAGCTGATCGATGGTATTATTACCGGACAGAGAGAAAGCCGGAAAGGCCATCAAAAAGAAGAAAAGAGCCAGAAGGATAGTCTTATATCGAGTCATTAGGAGGGTTTCTTTACTGTATGTCTATTTTCCGCAAAGTTAACAAAATGATTTTAAATATACAGCATTTGCGACAAATATCGACGCATTTTATACGATTTCGGCAAATTGTCGCTCGTGGAAAACAAAAATTTGCCTCTTTGAAAGGCTTTTTTTATCTTTACCAACGGATTTGAATGGCAGCAATCACCGTTCGGTCAATGAACCCAAGTTTTTCTACAATATTAAATTCGCGTTATGAGGAGAATACTACTAATTCTTATGGCTAGCATGCTGGCTCTGTGGACCCAGGCGGCTACCTTCACCGAAGACTTCGAGAATGTCACCGTTGTCGACGATAACGGCAACCCGGTGGGATCGATGAGCAATGGAACAGGCCTCTCCAACGGCTGGAAAGTCGTGGGTGGAAATATCTACTCGAGCAAGGGCTGGGGAAATTATGGTCTGTGGTCAACCGCCCACTCCGGCAGCAAATCGCTTGAGGCATCCTATGGCTCCAAGAACAGCGCCTTCGTGGTGATTCCCACCCAACTGGCAGGCGAACTGAAATTCTGGGCCCGAAAAACCTCGTCAAGCTCCAGCACGAAGGGCACGCTGAACATCTGGGAGGTGACCGAGGCCGACGGAACCTACACGCAGAGCGGTACTCTCTTCACCCAAGAACTGACCAAAGAGTGGACTGAATATACGATTGACTTAGGCGTAGAAGGAAAGCTCATCGCCATCAACATGTCGCGGGCTGCCATCGACGACATCACCTACTCCACCGCAGAACCCATCACGACACCACTGCTCTCCGTCAGCATGGACGGGGAAAAAGTGAAGACGGGCTACACCCACAACTTCGGACTCGTTGAAGGTGACGCACAGACGTCGCTGACCATCGCCAATGTGGGCGTGGGCACCCTCAACGCACAGCTGACGGCCAGCGAGGGCTACACGCTGTCGGCTTCGGAAGTGGCTGTGGAGGCCGGTCAGGAGACGACCGTTGAACTGACGCAGACCGCCGACGCCTACGGTCTCAAGCGCGGAAGTCTCACGATTGGGGCCGAGGGCGTGGACACGCTGACCCTCAACCTGCAGGGCATCGTACGCAACCCGGCAAAGATGTATGTCAACTTCGACTCCATCCCTGAGGGCTGGACGCTGAACAACAACGATTATGCCGCCATTGAAGACGGCGCTCTGAAAGCTGCCTACTGGTATGCCGCCGAACTCACCTCTCCGTGCATCAGCGTCGCTGAGGGCGAACAGCTCTACTTCCGCTACAAGAGCGGCATCACTGCGAGCTATCAAAAGCCCACTCTCAATCTCTACTACTCCGCCGACGGCGCTTCCTGGACACAGGTTGGCGACAACTTTGCCGCCGACGCTACCGACGAGGCCTGGCACGACGCGCTCGTTGACGGTGTGCCGGCAACTGCCCGCTACATCATGTTCAGCCTCAAATACATCTATCTTGACGATATCTACGGATTCTCACTGCCCCAGGAAGCCATCATGGAGGCCGCCATTTCGGATACCGACTTCGGCATGACTGAGCAAGACTCTACCGTATCATTCGTCATCCGCAACAAGGGAGCACGAATGCTAGAAGGACTGAAGGCAACGGTGGGCACAGATGCTTTCACGGTCAGCATCCCCGAGACGATCGACGCTAAGGCTGAAGGCACGATGACCGTGACGATGAGTGCTGCAGTGAAGGGCATGTACAGAGATACGGTTGAGATCACGGCCAACGGTCAGGACACCGTGAGATTCGCCGTGGAAGGCTTCGTCATCGACAAGGAGGCCATGACGGTGAGATTCTCTACCGACTCCCTGCCACGCGGATGGGTCAACAACGGATGGACGCTGGGCGAAGGTAAGGCCTACGCCGGCTATGGCGAACAGGAGTCCCGCACATTGACCTCGCCTCAACTCGTCATCAACGAGGGCGACATCCTGGCCCTGCGCGCCAGCAAGGAATACGAAACCGGCTTCCTACGCCTGTATGCCTCTTCTGACCAAGGTGAAAGCTGGACACTCGTCAGCGACTTTGCCGAAGAGATGAAGGCCGAGACCATGAAGACACTGGTCGTGAGCGGTATGGAGGCAGGAAAGACTATGCTTCGGTTCGATGGTAGCTACGCCAACCTGGAGATCATCAACGGATTCCACATCGACGACAATGCCCCGAAGATGCGCCTTACTATGGAAGGTGAAGCCGTCAATGACAACGACAGCATCGGCTTTGGCACCACCAAGGAGCCTATAGCCCGCACTTTCGAGGTGAGCAACGCCGGAACTGGTACGCTCAACGTGAGAATTGCCGTGAGCGACACTACTCAGTTTGCCGTCTCCGACTCTCTGCTCTCCGTAGCTCAGGACGAGACAAAGACCTTCACGGTCACGATGCCTGTAGGCGAGCCATTCGGCATGAAGAGCGCCACGCTCTCTGTGGTCCCGACCAACGAGGGCCTGAAAGCCATCAACCTGAAGCTTGGCGGAGAGACCCGCGACGCCTCCTTGTGGAGCGAGGACTTCGAGAACGGCATCTCCGATCTGTGGACCAACCACGGCTTCACTGTCGAGAGTCCCTATTATGGCAACGGAACAGCAATGGCCTTCGCCACTTCTTCCGACACAACCTATCTGGTAACGCCCAGACTGAAAGCCAAGAAAGGCGACAAGCTCATCTTCCAGGCACTGCTCCCGTGGTCGGACGAGCACATGACCGTGGAATACTCTACCGACGAACAGCAGACATGGACGACGGATTCCATCTATCAGTACGCCGACAACTACACCCTGGTCAACCTCGAATTCACAGCTCCGGCCGACGGCTTCTACTTCCTGCGCTTCAGCGGTGCCTACAGCTACATCGACAACTTCTACGGCTTCCGCTATGCCGCGAAGGCTCACGACGTGGCCATCAGCTCAACGTCCATGCCCGAGAACGTTTATCAATACGTGGAGACCAGCATTGCGGCCAGCCTGCACGAGCTCAATGGCCGCGACGAGATGGTGAGCGCCACACTGCTCGTGAATGGCGAAGAGGCGCAGACGCTCGACAGCACTGCTCTTGCGGCTGACAGCGAACAGCAGTTTGCATTTGTCTATCGCTCAGACGAGACGGCCGACAGCATCACGTTCCAGATCCGCTTCGACTACGATGGTGGCACGCTGACCACCGACATCGACACGGTGGCCTTCATCAATGCGCCCGTCGTCAGCGAGGCTGGCAATTCAGAACTTGCCGAGGCAACCTATCCCGCACTGGTTCTCCGCCTATCGACCGAAAAAGGATGGAACACCATCTCACTGCCGTTTGCACTGGACAGCCTGGCCCTGCTCAAGAATCCAAAAGCTTACAAGGTCACGGGTATCGATGGCGAACAGCTGACCATCAGCGGCACAACCGCACTTGAGGCTGGCTATCCCTATCTGCTCCTCTGCGAGGAAGAGGCTGTCATCGACACCGTTCTCTACAACATTCAGATTACGGCTGCCGAGCCGCTCCATCAGATCGTAGGCGACAACACTTTCTATGCCACCTTCGACAGCATTCCGGCCAGCTCCGACATGCTTCTGCTCGATGCTGGTATGGGAGCCTTCACCCGCCCGTTGGCCGATGAACATATAGATGCTCTCCACGGCTACATCGTCAGTCAGGATGCCGAAGTACTCTACCTGCTCTCTGACGACGGTACGGTTTATACCGGCATCTCTACGACCCAAGGAAAAGATAAGGATGGCGGTGAGATCTACGACCTCGGTGGCCGCCGCGTCGAGAAGGGCAGTCTGTCGAAAGGCGTGTATATCCGTAATGGAAAGAAATTTATCAAGAAATAACAAATAAAGAAAACAAAAGATGAAAAAGACTATTTTCAACCTACTTGTTCTTGGCGCGATGATCTGCGCCCCTGTCACCACTTCCGCTCAAGAGTTAGAGTTCAGAGGCCTGAAGGCCAATGCCCGCTACGACGACGGTACAACCAGCAAAAGCGAATATCTTGGCTGGGACGAAGAGGCAGGAAAGGGAATCTTCAAGGTTGACCAAGGCATCTGGCAACTCAAGCTGACCGCCGACACCGTGACAGCAGAAGTGCTGCTCGACGACAACCTCATGTATGGCAACTCAGGCTCGGTGTATGTGAACGACACCCTCGTGACGGTATATTCACGCCAGAGCGACGATGACCCCAACGAGTGGGAATTCAAGGTGAGATGGTGGAAGGCTTCCACAGCTACCAAACTGCGTGAGGAAACCTATCAGCAATCTGCCAATCTGGAGTCGCGCGGCATGAGCTACAACCCCGTCGACGGCAAGGTCTATGGCCTGTTCTATCTCACTGGCGTTGCCCTCCCCGTGCCTGAGGACTCCATCAACCCGCAGGAGGAAGGCGACACGGCAGACGCAGGCTATGCGCTCGGAACAATCGACCTCAACACAATGACGATTACGCAGATCACCCCGGGCCTCTACTACGACAACTTCGTCACGCTCGCCTGCTCTCCCGAAGGACGCATCTTCTCCATGACTTCAAGCGGATACTTGGTTGAGTTTGACCGTGAGACGGGAATCATCCTCACCAAGACAGAGACCGACGAGGATGGCGAGACCGTGCGAGTGAACAAGTACGACTTCAGCGGTGTACAGTCCCAGTTCAAGCGTCAGGCTGCCTGCTTCGATTACACAACAGGTAAGATGTACTGGAATGGATTCGTAAACAACGGCATGGGCTACAACGATTGGGGTTCCTACGGACCACTGTCAGACAAGGAATGGAGAACCAACGGCAAGTATGACACGGCTCTTTATGAAGTAGACATCAACACGGGCTTGGCAACCCGCCTCTCGGGAATCCAGAACCGTCTGTCGCTCTCATGCATGTGGATGCCAGGTCGCGACGCCAGCGAAGCAACCGGTATCAAGGAGAATAAGCTCTCCATGGGCAATGGTATCGTGAACGTATACAGTCAGAACGGCATGCTCGTGTTCAGCGGCAACAAGGCCGACATGCACCTCACGCCCGGACTCTACATCATGAAGCAAGGAAACGAGACCAAGAAGTTTATCGTGAGATAATCTACCGAATGTATAATCAGCGGGGCAATGCCCCACACAGCAAGAGGGTGTATCATCAGCGATTATGATACACCCTCTTTATTTTGTATAGAATCTTAGGCTCATTGTCCCAGACGATGCCTATTGCAGGGAGACAATCCACTTGTCGAGCTCAGCCTCCGAGGTTTTCATCTCTTTGAAGCGTGAAGGGCCAGAGGAGAGCGGAACTCATGGGCATGCTCCACCACTGCCCCACTCTTCTCGGCGGCCTGCGTCATGTCCTTGATGACGTGGCCAGGCCATCCGGCATTGGTCATGAAGGGAATGACGGTCTTGCCCTTGAGATTGCTACCCTCGAGAAACGACATCACTACGGGCGCCGGAGCATACCACCAGGTGGGCGTAATTCCGTCTTTTGTCAAAGGTTTCAATCGTCGCAATACTACGTATTTACATTCACCGAAGTATCCACTTACTTTATCTTATGTGTGAATGTCGTACTGAATTTCCATAGATGTCTACGATTTTGTAGGGTAAAATCACGCGATTCTCGTCGGGCGGCACGTGCCAACCTTATTGCTACCACGTGGCAACTACATTGCTACCACGTGGTAACCATATTGCTACCACGTGCCAACCATCATTATCATAGCGATATCGCCTCGTTTGATGGTATGAAAAACGGGACGATTGGTCGGAACGAAACTGAAAATAACAACTGATGACAGAAGTTGATGATTGCTGACAGAGGTTAGATATTGTTCTCTTAGTTGCCACCGATGACCACAGATTTTATAGCCCCTCCCTCCTATGCGCTCCTACCATTTACCCTCCGCTTGCTTCTCCCCTCCCTCCTATGCGCTCCTACCGTTTACCCACCGCCTGCTTCTCCCCTCCCTTTGTAGGGAGGGGTTGGGGGTGGGTCTAGACGGGGGTGGGTCTAGATTGGGGTCTCCTACACACAAACCCCCGGACTCAGGAATGATGCTTCCTCAAGTCCGGGGTAGAAATATATAAATACGACATGACGATTTGCCAAAGGATGACTAGCAATCACATGCTGCCCTAGATACAGAGCGCGATTAGAAGCGCCTTACTTCCGGGCTGTCACCGTCTGGGACGTGCTGCCGCTCGTGAGCGTGTAGCTTGAGCCCGACGACATTCCTGGCGCAGAAATCATGATATAGGTTCCGTCGCCGCCGGGACCTCCGCCAGGATTACCACCGCCACCGCCGGGGTTGCCGCCACCGCCAGGACCGCCACCACCTGGAGCGAAGTTGGGCGACGACGAACTGCTATAACCACTGGGAACGGTGAAGGTGGCCAGCGTCGTGGAACCACTCGTGAGCGTGATGGTCGTGGATGCCGTCACGGTGCCCGTTGTGTTGACATAGGCCTGCGAGCCCGTCGTGCTGGATGGCGTAGACGACGTACCGCCGACGCCGAGCACTGTTCCGCCCGTGATGTAGATGCCGTAGCCCTCAGCCGCGTCGATGCCACATTCGGGAGCCCGGGCACCGAAAGCAGCCACGGTTCCGCCGGTGATATAGATGTTGCCGTTGGCATCCAGTCCGTCATTATCTGAAGCACATGTCGTAATGGTGCCGCCCGAGATGGTCATATCGCTGGTGCAGTTGATGGCATCATCGTAGGAGTTGACGTTGATGGTGCCACCGCTGATATAGAGTTTGGCCTTGCTCTCAATGCCCTCAGCGTTGTTGCCCGTGGTGGTGACGTTGATGTTGCCGCCACTGATGGTGACGTCACCGTCGACCTTGATACCCTTGGGCGACGAGGTGTAGTCGCTGCTTATCCGGTCGGTGTTGCCCGTGTAGTTGGTGTACTCCGTAGTACCGTTGTTATAGTAGAGGCCGCCCGTTGTATTGATGGTGATGTCGCCATCGCTGATGGTCAGCGTGCCGTCGCCATTGATTCCCTTGCCGCCCGAGCCAGTCGCCGTCAGGGTGAGTTTGCCGCCCGAGATGGTCATGTTGCCGTCGGCTTTGAGGGCCGCGCAGGCAGAAGCCGACGAGTCGTCGCTGTCCCAGATGCCCTTTCCGGCCGTTGAGATGGTGATGGTGCCGCCCGTGATGTTCATGTCGCCACCGCTCTTCAGTCCCTTGGCCGCATAGGCGTCGCTCGTGCAGGTGATGTTGATGGCGGTATTGTTGCCGAGGTCATCACTTATGGTCATCAGACTGTCGCACTTCACGCCCTTCGTGTCTTCTGCCGTGACGTTGACGTTCAGCGTGCCGCCTTTGATGAGCACCTGTCCGTTGAGCTCATCGTCGGCATCGTCGGTGGCCTCAACCTGTATGCCGTCGTCGCCCGCAGAGGCAATGGTGACGGTTCCGTTGTTCATCTCGAAATACTGGTTGATGCTCATTCCGTCCTTCACGGCACTGGCAATCGTTATCTTTCCGGTGAACTTCTTCTTGAGCTGTACATACTCGTCGCCCCAGAAGCCATGCTTCTTATTGCCCGTGATGGTGAGCGAGCCGCTTCCCGCGAACTCCGAGTGGCCGTTGACCATGAAGCAGGCCTTCTGCGACCCGCTGGCTGCGTCGGCAAGCGTGCTGGTGCCCTCCAAGACGATGGCGATGCGCTTGCCGTCCTCGATATTGATGGCCGCGCTGTCGGTGCTGGTGAGGGTGAGGTCGCTGAGCGTCAGCGTAGCCTTGTAGTTGCCGTCCATATAGAACGAGCCGTTGGTTGACGAGCCCGTGAGCGTGTAGTTCACTTCCTCAGCCAGGTCGCTGGACTGAAGGATGCTCACGTTGGCCCCACTGACGCTGACCGTGAGGTATTGCATCACGTTTCCGGCCACGACGACAGAAGCCTCCGTCCCGTTGTAGCTTACGCTCACGGCATCGTCGGTGACCGCAGAGTCATCGACATACATTCGCGTGATGTCGGTCAGCGTGAAAGTCTTGTTCAGCACGGTGAGCGTGGAGCCGTTGGAATAAACCATGTCGCCGGCCTCAGAGGCGGGAATGGCGTAGGTGACGTTGCCAACGACGATATTGAGTGTTTGTGCCGAGACTGCCGTCGCGAGGCACAACATCATGATTGCTGACAGTATTCTTCTCATTGTACAACGGTTTTAATGGTTTTCGACTTCGATTTCAACAGATACACTCCGGGCCGTAATTGGACTTTGGCCTCAGCCGCGCTCTTGTAGGAGCCCATATTGACGCCCGAAAGAGAGTATGCAGTCACGGTCTCCACGGCCGCGTCGCCGGCCCCGACCGATGAGATGCCGGTAGCCGCGTCGGAGAAGTACATCTTCGCCAAATCGGCGAGTTGAAAAGTCTCGCTGCCGTCATCGTTGGTGGCAAGGAGCTTACCGTCGGAGATGGTCAACTGCAAGTTGCTGACGGAAAGGGATACCACTGTTCCGTCCGATTTTGTAAAATTGAGATAGGAATAGTCGTCAGCAAGCGCTGGCGAGGCTACTGCCGCGAGAAATAAGAAAATTAGCAACTTCTTCATATTCACAAAATTTTGGAGTTAGAACATACGTTTTAATTCTCGGTGTCGCAACCCAGCCATGCTGCAGGTTGTTGAATTTTACAAAGATAGGAATAGTAAAACATATTTCGATATTTTTTCAACCAACCAAACAGAACAATCAGCCAACGCGGAAAATATTGGTTGATCCAAATAAAAAGCGCGGCAGCCCAAGGAGCACCAAACTCCCGGCTGCCGCGTTCTCAATAGCAAGGTCAAAAGGCCCGCAGAGTGTTATTTGCCAAAGTCGAACTGCTCGCACTTCAGTCCGCTCTCGGTGTAAGCCTCGATGGCAGGCACCAGACGAGTGAAGTGTTCCGACTTAGAGTGCTTATCGAGCACGGCCTGGTCTTTCCAAGTCTCGCAGAACATCATCACCTTGGGATTGGTGCCGCTGCAGAATATATCGTAAGCCACGTTGCCCTCGTCCTTGCGCGAATAGTCTATGAGTTCCTTGGCCAATGCGAGCACCTTGTCGGCATCGGCAGTGTTCTTCAGCGTGAAGAATGCATTTAATCTGATCATTGTAGTAAGATTTATTGTTATTATTAGATATGTTATCCAGACGGGTGTTCCGTCGCGAGTGCAAAAATAATGAAACTTCGGGAGAATAGAGAATAATGGGATACAAAATATCACGATTGCCGTACAAATTACAGGATGTCCTTAGGGGATAAATGGGCTCACATGGGATATTTTCTGTGAAATGCACATTACCGAAAGCACAACCAGCCCAGAATGGGCTGACTTTCAGTAACCCCAGTCAAGCGACGTCAGGAGCGCAGACTGGGGATAAAGGGTTCCACCCTCACTGGACTCAGTGCCCCGAAGGCGGCACACCAGCGCGAAGCACGCAGTCAGGCAGATAGCCTGATATTTTTTTCACGAATCTCCACGAATTACCCACGAATTATATCATAAATTTTTTCTCAAGAAATCAGGGAATTCAAGAATTATTCTTATGCTAAAGAAAGAGAATTCTCAAACTTTCCAATTCTTGACTAAATCTTTTTTTCAAGAATTCAGATAATTCAAGAATAATTCTAAAACGAATAAGGCGGACAACCACCGCCTTATTCTACTATTGTCGCCACCACTCTCCGGCCTCCCCCATCGTTTCGGAACTCGCAGAGATAGATGCCCTGCCATGTGCCTAGGTTCAGCCGACCGTTGGTGATAGGGATGTTGATGCTCACTCCCGTGATGATGCATTTGGCATGGGCTGGCATATCGTCCGGACCTTCGAGAACATGTCGATAGTCCGGCATATTCTCGGGTACGAGCCTGTCGTAGATGGTCTCCATGTCCTCCCTCACCTCCGGGTCCCAGTTCTCGCATATACTCAGCGCACAGCTTGTATGCTTCACGAAGAGGTTGAAAAGACCCATCTTCGGGAGCTTTGGCAGATGAAGGAGCACCTCATCGGTAATCAGATGGAATCCGCGCCGATGAGGTGTTAAAGTGAATTCAAATTGTTGTACCATCAGGACTTTATCTCTTTGATTCTTTTGGGTATCCAATCTGATTGTTCACGATAAGGTCATAACTCCCATCAAGACCAAGTTCCTTCTTCAAGGAATCGCTGTCCATGGTCATACGGGGAACCGTGTTCAGCCCGAGCGCGCTGCAAGCAAGGCAGATATTCTGAGAGACATAGCCTGCATCGAGAACGCCCATGCGAGTCTTGGGCTCCTCAGGCATCTGCTGCGGGAACTTACCATGGTTGCTGGCCATCACGAGTGAGACGGGAGCGGTGGCGGCGAAGTCTTGTCGGCCGGAAACAGCCTTGCGCAGGTCCTTGTCGCTGACTTTCACGAGTTTGTTGTCTTTGGGTTCAAAGCGATAAGCGCCATCTTTCCGGATCACGAATACCGTGATATCCTGCGCATTAATGGCAGAGGGTGCGGTGATCTTCCCTTCTTTAGGACGGTTGACGCCGCATGCAGCCCAGAGAACGGTGGAAAGCACGTCATCTGAGATGTCCCTATCGGCATACTCACGTGAGGAGTGACGGTTTTGCAGAGCTTCCATCAGGGTTACCTTATTCTCCATAGATGGCTTCGGCAGTTGTATGTCCTGAGCCATACACGATGTTGTCATCCAAGCCAACATCGCCATTGTAATCATTTCCTTTCTCATTTTTCTCTTCTTTTTAATCGATAAGGTTGATTGTTCTGAACAATGATTGTCATCATCTTCCTTGCAAAGATAGTGAAAAATGAGAATAATACAAGGAAACGCATGAAATCTTTGTGCTCAAACGATAGGATAAAAGAGCACATCGGATATTTTCTGAGTTTTGGAACAACTGAGTCTATGCGCGCAAATGGGCCAGTTGTAGGAGGGCCGTCATTCCTGACGGCCAAGAAAGAATTACAGCCCACGACCCACAGGAAATATCCGATATCCCGTCTCTCTTCACTTGGTATATACTGACCCGATTTTTCGTGACAACCGTCACGTTTTTGCGTGACAACTGTCACCTTACCTTTGCAGTTGATAGAAAACGAGGGTAAAACCTTGTTGTTTCTCGGTTAATTTTTACCTTTGTTGTAGTAAGGGAA
>ONYS01000101.1 GCA_900322095.1 uncultured Prevotella sp. | reverse complement strand
CTTCCAACCGAAATCAAGGCCTATGCCCATGGCGTGGGTGGGGACGTCATGCCTAATCATAAAATCAAAAGACAGTGTAAATTATCCCGAACTGGGGTAGAATGTCTTAATTCTATTTGCAGCCATACTTCTCCCTCCCCATTTGGGGAGGGCTCTCGGCCAAAGCCAAGAGGGGTAGGTTAATCCTTCTTATGGAACCCCACACCCGACTTCGTCACAACATAGATATTGCCGTTCTTATCGCACCCTACACTTCCTTTCAGATGAAAGGAGCTTTCTATCTTGCGCGTTTTCGGGTCTACGATGATGAAGGTGTTGACCTGATTGATGTCATTGTTGGTGGAGTAGACATTGTTTCCGTCAGAGAAAAACACGCTGTCGGCAGAAAGGAAATCGCAGGTGCCATCATCTTTGATGACGTTCACATCCTGACCATAGACTTCCACCACCAACTGATGGTCGTTGGTGATCACATTCTGCAGGATACCATCTTTATTGACTCCTACGGTATCACAGATCACGTAGTCGAAATGGTTTTCTTGCGGTGCGCGGGCGGTGTTGGGCTTCCATTTTATTTGGTGGACCGTGCTTTCACCCTCTTCGTTGTAGAAAAACTGGTTGTCGGTCTGCCAGTAGGTCCTGCCCTTGACCATTATTCCTCCCATCACCTTCTTCTTGATGTCAATCATCTCCAAAGACAATTGCTTGCCGGTGTTCCGGTCGAAGGTAGCGGTGAAGGGGTGGCCGCATCTTGCTAATATTCCACCCTGGAATGCGATGCCGTAGTTTTGCATGCGAATCTGATCCCCGAAGACTTTGATGTGCGATTTCGAACCGCATCCGTCAGGCAGTTTGGTCGCCCATATGGTCTTGAGGTTCTTGTCGAGGCAATAGATATTTTCCGCATCGGCTACAAAAAGCGTGTCACCGGAGAATAGGATGTTGCTGTGGGTGCCGGTGAGGATGGGACCATAAACATCGGAGTTGAGGGCCTCCTGCGTGAAATCACGACTTGGGAAGGTGTATCTGGCCTTGGCTAAACTGAACCTTGATTTAGTGGGTTCCTTGACTCCTGCCGTAAAGGCATGCCGAAGGGTGTCGCCGGTGACGACATTCAAGCGGATGAGGCTGTCGCCCATGAGATAGTAGATGCGCTGGTCCTTGACACTCTTGTCGATATTCAGATCTGCCTCAATAGCATGTCTGTTACTCGTAATGGTCTTACGCCAAAGCGTCTTTCCGGTTTCCATGTCGTAGGCGACGAGTTGGTCGCCTTTTCGATTCTCCGCACAAACGACGACGCGGGAAATTCTGTCGAACATCAGGCCTTCGTTTTTGCTTTTCCAAACCTGTTCACCTTTGTAGTTGAAGAACGTTGGCTTCCCATAACCGAAAGAGAAAAACTTTGGTAAGGTATAGGTCAAATATCCGTTCTTCGTGAGCTGTGCAAGTTCCTGATTCTTGAAGTTCGGTTCTGCTATTTCCTCGAAGGTTTCCGTGTTGAACAGTTTGTTGTCGTTTTTATCGCCCACGAGCATGAGAGGGAACTCATCAGTGATAAGAAAAGTATTTAATTCCCCATCGGTAGGAATGAAGTGGCAGAGCAATGGTTGTCCGTCTGCATACTTGCCAAGCTGGATTTCTGTGTAGTCCAACAAACTCTTCTTTTGGGCGTGGGCAGACAGCATGGATAAAAGTGCAATGGTTAGAATGAGTAGCTTTTTCATCATCGTCATTGATTTATATTTATTACTAGTATGACGCAGCGTGAAGGCTATTCCCCCATGGCGATGAGGTTTTTTTTCTCAAACAGTGGTCACAGAGTCATTCATTCATTCATCCATTCATTCTTTTCTTTTAACGCACAACCTTCGGTCATAAAGAGAACATAGACGAATATTTTCGTTATATTCGTTGATATTCTTTATTCTGCGAAGCTGAGCGTTGAAAACAATTCATCTTGTCTTTCTAAATTATTATCTACGAGCATATTCAAACATTGACCGTACATTGACAGACATACATTTTTTCATTTTCAAGCATTCAAGCAATGTATGTATAATGGATGAAGAATGATAATGAACGAAGATGTATGATCCATGCTTGAAGATGTCACGTAGAATAAAACAATCATCGTGCCCTTTGGCTCTTTGATCCGCTGAGGGCAGCGGATCCCCCACCAGGCGTCTATAGCTTGTTTATCCCGCATACTAGCTCCCCTCGCCTTTGGAGAGGGGTAAGGTTGTGAGGCCGTAGGGGTAAGGGGTGAGACCGTTTTATGCCAGCGCCAGGAGAGGCAGATAGTAGATGTCGGCCTTGCGGTGTCGCAGGTGCTTCAGGGCGTTGCCGAGCAGATGCTCGACGGTCTTCTCGCTGATATCCATCAGTTCGGCAGCCTCGCGATAGGTCTTGCCGTCGCGCTTGCAGAGTAGGAGCGCCTGGCGTTGGCGGGCTGGCAGGTCATCGATAGCCTGCCACAGTCGCGCCTCCAGAAATGACTGGTCCTGCGCTGCAGAGTCGGTGATGGTACCGTCAAGGTCCTGCGGCTGCAGGTCGTGGCACAGTGGGTCGTTGCGTCGCAGTTGGTCGATACAGGCGTTGCGTACGGCTGTGAAGAGGAAGGATTTGTCGTTAGCCGCTTCCTTCTGCCAGAGTTTTACGAAGCAATCCTGCACCACATCCTCCGCACGGTCGACATCGCCGCCGAGGTAGTGCATGGCATATAAGCATAGGGGCCGGTAGTATTTCTGAAAAGCTTGCTCTACGGAAGACATCTATTTCTCTAGAATGGTTGTTTTCTGGGGTGCAAAAATACAACAAATAATCGAAATAGAGCAGGAAGGCATGGAAAAAACACGTCAGACCCACCCCTATCCCCTCCCTGCAAAGGGAGGGGATAGGGGTGGGTCTAGTTGTGGTGGGTCTAGTTGTGGTGGGTCTAGTTGTGGAGGGTTCTCTATTCGTACGGCCCGAAGCGGTTGTCTTGAGGCTCACTGGGCATGCAGAGCAGCACGAGCAACCAGATGGCACCGATGATAGGTATGAGGAAAATCCAATACCACTGACCACCCTTGCCTATGTCGTGGAGGCGACGCCAGGTTACGCCCAGACCGGGCAAAACCAATGCCAGAAGAACAAAATAATAGAGAGCGCTCGTAAAAATGATGGTGCCGGTATCCCCTTGCATGTATCCCCATGCTTGAAGACCACTCAATGCAAAACTAATGATAGCGGCAGCAAGCGCATACCACCAATACTCTGCGCGTTTTGCACGACCGTTGAAGTTGCAGTAATTCTGAAATACTACCTTCTTAAAGGCTGAGAAAATGTCCATAATGAAGTTTGTTTTAAGTAGATGATTAATACTTGTCGCTTTGTTGCAACAAAGTTAAACAAAATACTTTATACTTACAAGTTTTTTGTCTGCTAATTGGTTTGAATAATATTTTCTTCAATTGTGTGACATTCCACAGTCGTTGTAGTCTGTTATACAGTAGAAATACCGGCGCTCCTATGAACATAAGGCGACGAAGTCCGTATCCTGCGGTGACTGGTGGGCACAATTGGTTAGCCAGGAACTTAAATACTGTTAAAGTTGATTTGCATGAATGCCGATGCCATCCATTTCCTACAAAAAGGTAACCATGAAACTGAAATGTGCCCTCTTGTGGGATGTCATTTTTTGTATTACCTTTGCACTTGTAAAACAGAAGACAAGAGCTTAATCTAAACGGTTGATGCTCGCGACAAAAGAAATAATAACAAATAAATAAAAGAAAGGAAACAAAATTATGGCAAATGTAGTTTTAATCGGTGCAACAGGTTTCGTAGGTTCTGCAATTCTCAACGAGTTGCTCTCTCGTGGTCACAAGGTAACAGCAGTGGTTCGCAACGCAGCCAAGCTGCCCAAGAACGACAACCTCACAGCAGTGGAGGAGGACGTGGCTCATGTGGATGCCATCGCTGCCATAGCCAAAGGCAAGGATGCCGTGATCTCAGCTTACAATCCCGGCTGGACCAATCCCGACATCAAGCGTCTCATCGAAGAGAACTATCCCAAGATTGTGGAGGCCGTGAAGAAGAGTGGTGTAGGCCGTCTGCTCATCGTCGGCGGTGCCGGTACACTGTTCGTAAAGCCGGGTCTGCGCGTCGTTGACTCTGGTGCTATCCCCGCAGCAATCATGGATGGCGTTCGTCCTCTCGGCGACTTCTATCTCAACTTCCTGACCAAGGAGCACGACCTCGACTGGGTGTTCTTCTCTCCTGCCGGTGCTTTCGAGGAGAAGGGTGAGCGCACGGGTAAGTTCCGCCTCGGCAAGGACGACCTCATCGTTGACCCCGCTACAGGCACCAGCCACATCTCCGTTCAGGACTATGCCGTGGCTATGGTAGACGAACTCGAGAAGCCCGCTCACCACATGGAGCGCTTCACAATTGGGTATTAAGTTCTTGAGTTTATGAGTTCTTAAGTTTTTGAGCTCTTGAATTGTGAAATTAAATAATGGCGCATCGAGATATACTCGATGCGCTCATTTTTAAGGAGATAGACTATGATACAAAAGGCATTGGACTTTCTGAAGTCGCACATCGAGGTGGCCTTTGCCACCTGTGAGGGCAATCGCCCGCGCATCCGCGTGTTCCAAATCATGAAGCAGGAGGGCACCACGCTCTATTTCGCTACCTCGGCCCGGAAGCAGGTGTACAAGCAGCTGCACGAGAATCCTAACATCGAGATTATGGCCAGCGCCGACAACATATCCGTGAAGTGCACGGGAAAGGCTGACTTCAATGTCGACGGCGCAGTAGCACAGTGGATCTACGACAACAACCCCGTGTTGCAACGCCTCTGCACCTCTTACGACAAACTCGCTTACTTCAAGATGGATATTGAGCAGATGGACTACTATGACCTCACGCCCACGCCGCCCGTCTTCAAGCATTTCGACCTCATCAACAACACAGTAGGAGACGGATATGTCGGAGAAAGATACAGCAAGAAGGCTTGACAACCTCGACGCCATCATTTCGTGGTTGATGGAGGACTATGGCCAGCGCATCGCCATTCCCAACGACCTCAAGGGCAAGCAGCAGCTGATGCGGGCGCTGATGAACGTGCGTCCGCCGAAGCCTGCCACGGAGGATTTTTTGAAGATGCAGAACCGTGAACTGCAATGGCAGTTGGGGAACAAAGGCATCGTAGTCCCGGAAGGGAAGGGCTTGCAGGTGTGGCAGGGCGACATTACGCGACTGAAAGTAGACGCAATTGTCAATGCGGCCAACAGCGAATTGCTTGGTTGCTTCATTCCGCTGCACAACTGCATCGACAATGCCATCCACTCCGCCGCCGGCATCCAGCTTCGCGAGGCCTGCTATCGCATCATGCAGGCGCAAGGGCATGAGGAGGCGACGGGTACGGCCAAGATTACTCCGGCGTTCAACCTGCCCGCGAGGTATGTCATCCATACCGTAGGACCTATCATTCCCGACGGACGGCCAACCAAGGAGCAGGAAGCGCAACTGGCCTCGTGCTACCGATCTTGTCTCGACCTCGCCGAGCAATACGGACTCCACAGCATCGCGTTCTGCTGCATCTCAACGGGCGTGTTCCATTTCCCGCGTCAGCGTGCGGCGGAGATTGCCGTAGAGACCGCAAGAAACTATGCAAAGAAAAGCATTGACACCATTATCTTCAACACATTCAAAGATGAGGATGACCACATATATCGACAGCTTATTACGGAAACCAACGACCTTGAATAGCTCGACTGAACAGCCGTTGGCTGAAAAGATATCCCACGTGCGCCAGTTGCTGCGCGAGGCCGACGGAGTACTCATCGGCGGTGGGGCAGGACTCTCCACGGCGGCCGGCATTCGCTATGACGGCGACGACTTCCGGCGCGAGTTCCGTGAGTGGATCAACCGCTATGGCATCACCGATCTCTACTCGTCCGGCTTCTATCCCTTCGACACCGAGGAAGAGTATTGGGCATGCTGGGCCCGCCATATCTGGTTCTGCCGTTATCGCGTTGACGGACTGCCACTCTACCGCACGCTGCTGAAACTCGTCGGCGGTAAGGATTATTTTGTCTTCACCACCAATGTCGACGCGCAGTTTGAAAAGTCCGGCTTCAATGTCGACCGCATCTTCGCCTGTCAGGGCGACTACGGCATGTTTCAGACTGAGAGTGGAAGAACGAAAAAACTCTATCCCAACGAGGAGATGGTGCGCCAGATGATGGCGGCTACGCGTGATTGCCGCATTCCCACGGCGCTTATTCCTCGCGATCCTGAGACTGGAGAGAAACTCGTGCCCAACCTGCGCGTAGACGACCGCTTCGTTGAGGACGATCATTGGTATCAGCAGGCCGAGCGCTACCAGCAGTTCATTGAGCAGCATCGCGGTGGCAGACTCGTGCTCCTGGAGTTGGGTGTGGGTTTCAACACGCCCGGCATCATCCGTTTTTCCTTCGAGAAGATGGCTGTAAGCTATCCTCATACAGCCCTCGTGCGCTTCAACCAGGAGGCTACACCCCTCGTTGCCGGCATCAAAGACCTGACAGTATTTGATGACTGCCAGAAAGCGGAGATAATTCTTAATTCATAATTCACAATTCATAATTCATAATTAGGCTGGCGCGAGGATAATTCTCAATTCAACTCTCGGAAGTGATTTACTGCCTGGAAGGCAGTACCTTAGTAACCGGGTACACGGAAGCGAAGCGGACGTGTGCCCGGTGTGTAATGCAAGGAAGAAGGTGCCTGGAAGGCACTAACTCCTATTATTGAAGGTGCTGCCTTCCAGGCAGAGTAAACCACCTTTCCCTTCAGTCCGGGCACATCCACTTGCTTCGCTTGTGTATGTACCCGGTTACTGAGGTACCGTCTTCCAGACGGTGTCCTGTCATTTTACTTCCATTATGTTGTGCACAACATATCTGCCGAAAGTTGAGTAACGAATACCACGGATCACCATATTTATTATTATTCATCAGATGTTCTCTCCCCTCCCTTTGGAGGAAGGGTAGAAGGTGGGTCCTTTATTATTCGTTATTCCGTGTAGTGGGTCGTTAAACATTGATTGTTATTTAACGCCCACTTCGTGGAAAAAGAATAATAACGAATAAAACTCTATCATATTTTGTTTTTCCTCCTACTCGTCTTCTATGTGATATCTAGATAAATCATGTTTTTTAACACGAATGCCCACTAATGGAACACGAATGTCCGCTTTGCTCCCATTTTTCTGAGGTGTTGCCTTCCAGGTAATTACCCATCTTAGAAACTTAAAGATATTTATCTTTTAATAAAAGTATGCTTGACCGACTGTAGCCTGCAAAATATTTATTATTTTTGTAGATAAAATAAAGAGAGCATACCATGTTTACAAAGGAAATAGAAAGATACGATAAGACCGTTGAAACCTATCAGAAGGTTGTGGCGCGTCCTATGGGTGAGGAGCAGTACCGTCAGCGGGCTGAGATTCTTTTCTCCTGCCATAGCTGCGGCATTGAGGGTAACTCGTTTTCAGTGGACGACACCCGTGCCCTCTTCGAACAGGGCTTGGGCTATTATCCTGTAGGTAAGTCACTGTTGGAATGCCAGGAGATTGCCGACCATTTTAAGGCTTACGAATGGATGCACGGGCATCTGGATCATCCTTTCGACCTGGAGTTGCTTCAGACTATCAACCGTCTTGTTACCCTACATACCTTGCCGTATAAGGTTAGAGGAGCCGAGCCTGGAGCTTTTACTACAGTGGATATGGCTGCAGGAGACACCCTCTTCGGGGATCATGAAGAGCTTATCGAACGGGTTCCGAAGCTGATGGCATCAACAGCGCAGGCCATAAACGAGGCCAAGCAACATCCTTTAGTGCTTGCCGCACGTTTCCATGGTTTCTATGAGTATCTACATCCTTTCCGTGATGGCAATGGCCGGACAGGACGACTGCTCTCCAATTTTATTCTCTTGCATTTTGGAAAACCTGAGTTCATCATCCGGAAAGAAGACCGCCAGCAATATATCGATGCACTCCGGCAGATCCGTACGGAACAGACAGACGAGTTCCTTATCAGCTTCTTCTTCGACAAAGCCATAGAGCAGTTGGAAAGCGAAATCCAGCAGAAGCGAAAAGCCATCCCACCAATATTTGTTTTCTGAATAATAACATCTTTGTGTAGGTGGGGGCGTCAGGAATGACGCCCTCACCTACAGCATAGCAGTGCTTCGTCGTCAGGAATGACGACGCTCATAATACGCTCCTAAGACGTCCCTACGTTTTCTCGAAACTTAATTGTCCTTTAGCGTGAAGCGGATGGGATCGTCGTACTGGTCTTGCAGGCGATGAAGTTCCTCGCGCAACTTGCGGGTGATCTTTTCCGTTCCCGGCTGACCGTAGATATTGTGCATTTGCTCAGGGTCTTTCTTCAGGTCGTAGAGTTCCCAAGTGTCGATGTCGTCGTAGAAATGGATGAGTGAATAGCGCTTCGTGCGTACGCCGTAATGTTTGCACACGCTGTGCTCGGCCGGATACTCATAATAATGATAGTAGAGCGACTTGCGCCAGTGCTTTGGCTTCTTGCCCTCGAGCAAGGGCAGATAGCTCTCGCCCTGTATGTCGCTGGGAATCGGCGCGCCGGCCAACTGCAGGAAGGTCGGGGCATGGTCGATGTTCTGCACCATCTCGTTGACGTCGCCATGCTTTCCTCCGGGCAGATAGACGAGCAGGGGCGTGCGGAAAGACTCCTCGTACATGAAGCGCTTGTCGAACCAACCGTGCTCTCCCATATAGAAGCCCTGGTCGGAGGTGTAGACAATCATCGTGTTCTCGAGCAGCCCGTTGTCCTTAAGATACTGAATCACACGGCCCACATTGCGGTCAACGGAGTGAATCACGCGCATGTAGTCGTGCATGTAGCGCTGGTATTTCCATTCGGCCAATGCCTTTCCCGAGAGGTGCGCCTCCTTGAATTTACGGATGATGGGGTCGTAGTGGGCATCCCACTGCGCGCGCTGCGACGGTGTCATGCGCATGTAGTTGGCGCGTCCCCATTCTTCCAGCAGTTTGTTGTTGGAATGGATCTCGTTCTCATGGTCGGCCATCTTCAGGTCGTAGACGATATCCATATCCTTGATGATGCTCATCTCCTGTTTCTGTGCGGCGAGTCGTCCCTCATAGTTGTCGTAGAAGTTGTCGGGCAAGGGATAAACCACGTCGTTATAAAGGTCGAGGTCGCAGGTGTCCGGGTTCCAGACGCGGTGCGGAGCCTTGTGGTGGAGCAGGAGACAGAAGGGCTTCGACTTGTCGCGCTTGTTGCTCATCCAGTCTATGGCGAGGTCGGTGATGATGTTGGTGACGTATCCTTGTCGCTGTACTTTCTCGCCATTGTCGATGAACGTCGGATTATAGTAGTCGCCCTGTCCGGTCAGGATGTCCCAGTAGTCGAAGCCGGTGGGATAGCTCGTCAGATGCCATTTGCCCACGATGCAAGTCTGGTAGCCGGCCTTCTGCAGCAGCTTTGGGAAGGTTTGCTGGCTGCCGTCGAAGGTACGCGTGTTGTCGGTGAATCCGTTTTTATGGCTGTGCTTGCCGGTGAGCAGACAGGCGCGAGAGGGGCCTGAGAGCGAGTTGGCGACGAAGCTCTCCGTGAACCGCACGCCATTCTGGGCTATCCAGTCGATGTTGGGTGTGTTGGTGAACCGCTGGTCGTAGGCGCTGATGGTCTGGTAGGAGTGGTCATCGCACATGATATACACGATGTTCATGGGTTTCTTGCCGCCATTGTTATTATCTGAAGGCGTTGCGGCGTGAAGAGCGGGCGCGGTAAGTGCTGCGCCGGCAAGGGTCAGAAGTGGGAATCTGTTCATTTTCAGTCTAAGCTATTTAGGCTTTTGATGTAGGATAAGTTTGGGTTATAATTTAAAGCTTAGGCAAATTTACATCTTTTTATTGGCGTGAGCAAATTTGGCGCAAACATTCTTGACGGATTGGTGGCAATTACCTTTTTCCTTTCTACACAAATATCCACAAATAGAATACGATTGAAGTACAGACTTAGGTACTATCCTGCCATAATCATGATGGCGGCAGAACATCGTATCCGTTTATTGACGACATTACCACTCGGTGGTAAAACGATTACCGCTCGGTGGTACGTACGTTACCTCTCGATGGTACAGACGCTACCACTCGGTGGTACGCTCATTATCTCTCGGTTTTCAACATCTGGGGGCAAGAGAAGGGAAGAGAAGCTGATAGGCTTATGGGGTTGAATGGGGTTGATGGGGTGAATGGGGACTGATAGGTAAAAAACAGGACAGGAATTATGAAGAAGAATAATATTTGGGTTGTTGCTTTCTCCTTTATTCTCAAGGAGACCAAACATATTGTGCGGGATAAGCGTACGATGCTCATCCTGTTGGGTATGCGCGACATCACCAACTCTAAGGCCGACCTCATCCTCGTCATCCCGCACGGTGCTGAGCGCGACGCCGTGAGAGGAGAGCAGCCGCAACTGCTCATCGCTGCCAACTCCGTAAACGGTACAAAGGGCTCTCTCGGTGCGTCTTATCTCTCGCAGACAGCGGTTATGGGAGCAGCACAGATGACCAAAGAAAACTCAAAACGCCAAGCCGGAGCTATAGCCCCTCTATACCTATACCCCAGTTCGGGATAATTTACACCGTCTTTTGATTTTATGATTAAGCATGACGTCCCCACCCACGCCATGGGCGTAGGCCTTGATTTCGGTTGGAAGCTGGGGACTTGGGTCTAAAACATTGAGAGCTGTCTTGTTTGCTCTAT